>JAPWJX010000009.1 GCA_028283855.1 Verrucomicrobium sp.
AAGAGTTTAAGCGGCTATTAAATCTGCTAATGGTCTGCCCCCCCAGCTGGGTGATGAAGGAGCCTCCCTGGGCAATGCGTTGAACCCCCGAATTGGCGGCAGCCCGCATTCCGGAAGCAGTGGCTCCGCCGACCTTTTGGAAAAACGTTTGGAACTCTTTGATGGCTTCTTTGGCCACGAAGCCGTCAGCCCAGGCAAAGGCGAAGGCAGGCCCCAGTGCGCCTAAGGTGATACCGCCGGAGATAAAAGCGGCTAGGATGCCAATGCCGGCTGCCCAAGCCCCCTCCGCCAATAGCGCATGGGAAGCGGTGATAATGAAGTCCTTGGGTTTCAGGCCGCGGCCGGAGAGGGTGGCCATGAGCTTATCGAAGCCTTGCCCCATTTTATCGTAGGTCTTGGCGAAAATATTTTTAAGGGGAGCAAATCTGAAGATTGCGGGGGGATCCATGTTATCCGCAATGCTGGAGATGGGCAAAAGCTGGAAGCATAGGCCAAGTGCGGAGAAAGGAACGCTGCCGCTGTTGCTCTGATATCCAGGCGTGTATTGAGCGGTGACGACGTTGTTGGTGCCGGTGGTGTATTGAAAGACGTTCGTGGCGCCCCAGAACGCGGCGAACATGCCTTGGCCGGTGCTGTTGGAGACGCCAGTGCCAGAAATATCAAGCCGCTGGCCGACATCGGGATCGCCCAGGGAGTCGAAGTTGGTCGGATAGTCGGTGAGGAAGATGTATTCAAAGGTGCCGGTGGCGAGGCGATAGCCGACGGCCGAGGTGACGTAATAAAAGAAGATGCATAGGGCCGCTCCGGTGAGGAATACGAAGTAGTTGGCCCACATCGACTCGAAGCGCTTGAAGAGTATTAGAGGCAGAACGGCCATGCCCAAAAGCATGACCAGATAAAACACAATTACCGGTGCGATCAAGCTGCCTAGCCATGCAAAGAGGGCCATGATCATCAGGCCGATGACGGTGGTGAAGGCAAAAAGGCCGATGCCGATCGTTCCCATGACAATGGAGATGAGAAAGCCGATCACCATGCTGGTGAAAACGAAGTTGCCCCCCCCAAAAGTCGCGTCCGCGACAGGGCTGGCTAGAGCTAGGATGCCTAGATACTCAATAAACTGGGAGTACATGCGGAATCCGTCGTCCCAGTTAAACATGTTGTGAATGATCCACGGGAAACTAAATTTAATGCCGCTCCAAGGCTTGGTGGAGGATTCGCTGGAAGAAGAATTGGGCTCTTTGCCCATGATATAATTGGCCCAATAAACGGGGGGTTCTAAGCTGATCCAGTTGGTTTCATCCGCTTTGTAACAGGGGGCTCCGATCTCGGCGGCGATTTTTTCACCTGCCGTCCAAACGCCTGAAACGGCGTCCTTAATCCACGTTTGAGCTAAAGGAAGCCTTCCACCTTTGATATCCATGGCGATGGTCTGAATATCTCCGCTGCCTGCGGTGCTTATTGGGGTGACGGTGCCGGGACTGCCACTGAATACAAAGAACCAAAGCAGGACGCCTTTAATGATAATGTCGAAAAATTGATCGCTAAAAGTTCGGGCACCTTGTCCGAACATGATGGAAAAGCCAGCCATGATAATCCGCAGGGTCAGGGCGAATCCGGCAAGAAGGCGGGCAATATTGAAAACGTGGCTCCACAGGGCAAAGGGGATGCCTGGTTCCGGGTTGAGATCGCTGGGAGGAGCGACTAGCCGCATGATATCCGCCACCACATACATGAGCTGCGGCGGATAAACGCCTGTTACATAGGTCGGCAGGGTTTCGGCGGCCATAGTGGGGGGGGTAAGCCTCGCTATTGGAGGGCCACGACCTGGGCTTGTAAAGCTTTAAGGAGGCGCGGCGCTTTCAATTAGCGGTAAGAGTCGTGGTTACGGAGGCTGATTCGGTTTGCAGGCCTCCGTTGAGTGCGCTGTAGAATTGCTGGCGGGCTAAGGTTTGCAGAGTTTTGCCGACGTGGGAGCGCAGTTCCTCCCGTTCCTTGAGGAGCTTGGCGCGCTCGGCGGCAAGGGCGTTCATGCGATTCTGGTATTGGCTGCTTTCGGCCTGGCGGGCCTGGATCTGCTGGTCGATCTCGAGGCCGATTTTCTGAACGTCGGGGCCGCCGCTTAGAACTTTGGATTCGGCGGCTCCGATGGATAGGAGGGATTGGTTCAGATCGGACAGGTCATTCTGGAATTGATGGGTGCCGGCGTCGGCGATCATGCGCCCCGTCGTGCCGCCGATCTGGCCGGTCTGTTCGGCGATGGTGGTGCCCAAGTCTTCGACATCGCCGATCAGGGTCGAATTAAAGACCTGAAGGATATTGTTGTGGATGCCGATGAGGCCGGGGCTGGAGTCATCGCCATTGAGCATGCGGGCGACGTGTTTGACGAGGATCTGGGCCTTTTGGGCTTCCATCCAGTTTTGGCGGATGGCCTCGTTGTTGGCGCGCATGAGGTTGTAGAATTCGGCGGCAAGTTCGCTCGGAAGGGTAACGACGGCGACCATGCGAGGGGAGTAGTTGGCGTCGCTTTGCGACATGTTAGCAAAGAGGCTGGGATAGAGAGTATTGATCAATCGCCCGGCGGAATACTGGGCGCTGGTGATTTGCTGGGAGGTGAGTTGCAGGGGTTGGCCCATCGGGACTTGTCCCATCATCGCGATGGCGGTGGAGGCCATATCCCGGCCGAAGTTGCTGTAAGGATTGTCGCTGAGGCCCTGCTCAAACCCCATTAGGTAGGAGCTGACGGCGGCGAATTGATTGTTGCTCAGAATGTTGCTGAGCATGTTGGAGTTCCACTTGCCGATGTCGGTGGTGGCGTGACCGACCATTGGATGGTAGTTCTCGCAATTGGCGTAGTAATTCATGCTGTTGGCGCCCAGGGCGCTGCCGCCGACGGCGGCATACATGTCGTCGTGGGCCCCTTCGTAAGGGCGTACGAACACGCCGTCCCCCACCTGATTCGTGGCCATTTCGGCGGCAGTGGTGGACAGGGAGTTGGAGATGATGGCCTGCATGGCCGTGTCGACCGGCATGTTGCCGAAATACATGGCGGGCCCTGAAACGTAGTGGGTGGTGGAGGGCTTTCCCGTATACGGAGCAAACTGGGCGGCCTGGGTTTTCGTCAAAGGAATGAGGATGACGGGGGGCTGGTCATCCATGCCCAGGGGGACGCCGCGGGCTCCAATTAGATTGTCCATGAATTGGAGGTTGCCGCCGGAGAAGCCGCCGTTGCCGTTGTTGTCGGTGGGATCGTAGCGGAGGGTGGTGGCTTCGGCCACGTAGGCGCTGCCGTCGGGCCGATTTTGGAGGATGAGGCCCTGGCTTTGAAGCGCGACGTATTTGCCGATCAGGAAGGGGAGGGTCTTGCTGTTCAGGCCGGTGATGGTCTTGGTAAAGCCGGAAGAGGCTCCCTTGGCGGCATCGTAGATCCGCTGGGTTTCCGTGATCACGTTCATCGCGTTGATGAGCAGCTCCGTGGCTTGCGCTGCGGAACTGACGGTGGAGCGTGCGGTGTCCTGGGTCTGAATGGTGGCCATGGCTCCCACTGCAACTTCCGTTGGAACGTCGTAGACGAAGGGGCTGCCGAACTGGGCCCAGGCGGAGGAAGCGCTGGTTGCCAGGGTGAGAAGCAGGAGGATATTTTTCATGGCATGATGGGATTTATTCACTGCTGACTACTTTAAGCAGCTTTCAGGCCAAGGTGGGGGCGCTTGCTTTAGCCCCTTAATGAATTAGGGGCCGACAGAGACCCCTGATTCGGCAGAAGGGGTTGCGGGGGAAGGAGAAAGGAGAACTTCGCGGCGCTGATTGGTGAATTGGGCGTCCTGGGAAACGCCCCGATAGGTGATGGTGACGCGGTCGTTGGCGCCGTAATCGACGAAGAGGGGGTCTTTGGAGCCGGGGACGGTGTAGGTTTCCTGGGTGCCGGGGGGGCGGGGCTGGATGACGATGGTGGAGGCGCGGCCTGCCGAGGCGATGGAGATCGATTTGGTGCTGTCCACGCGGGGGATGGAGGAGGAGCCTAGGTCGCCGCCGCGATTGACCTCGACCATGTTGTTGGCGCTGTAGTTGGAGGGATTGGGGGTGTTGCCGTTCTGGGCGGGGAGGCCTTCGACCTCGACCATCGGTTTTTGGCCGATGGGGCTTTGGTTTTTGCCGGCCTGGGTGTCGCTGGCGCGCTGGGTGGCGGCGGCCATGAGGAATTCGTCGCTGTCGAAGTGTTCTTTGAGCTTTGGCTGGTCGGCTTCCAGTTTTTTGATTCGTTCGGCGAGGTTGGAGATGTTGATCTCTGCCTGGCCGCCGCCGGTGGGGCCGGGGCCTTGGCCGGGAGCGTTGGATTGAAATTGGTTGGGCTCCCGCGGGATGGGGGTGATGGGGGCGCTGTCGCCCGCGTAGATATAGGGTTTGCCGGCCATCTCGGCCTCTTCAAGGGTGGCCCAGCGGCCTTCCTCGACGACGGTGGCGGTGTAGTGGCCGCCGATCCACTCGCCGGCGTCGTTGGTGCGGGCGGGGTTCCAGCCGTAGTTGATGGTGGGCAGGATGTAGACGGGGCGGGACTTGCCGGCGGCGTCGACCGGCTTGGTGTAGTCGTAGGACTGGGAGAGGACGGCGGGCTCGACGCGCATGGGCTTGGGCGAGGAGCATCCCGCGAGAACGGCGGCGCAGAGGAGAGCCAAGGCCAGGTTGCGCGGGAGGGTGCCGGTCATCGGGGGGACGTTTGGGCGATAGAATTAGCGTTTATTTTCCGTAATCGGCAAGAGAAACATCAATATAACTTTTCAGGTAGACCTGCCCACGGGTTCCGGCTGGGACGAAGATGTAGGGCGCGTTGTCTTCCGCGTCTTGTTCCAGGAGGTTGGAGAGGCGGTCGAGGGCCTTGTTGGCGCCGTAGCCGAGGGCTTGCTGGCCGATGTTGCTGGGATTGATGTTGGTGACGCTTCCGTAGAGGGAGCTTTGGCTGATGCTGACCTGGTTTTGTAGCGCCTGGGCGGCGCCGGAGAGGAGGTCGGTTAGAATCGGGCCAACGGCTTGGAGGAAGATGTTGCCGACTTTGTAGCCTTTCAAGCCCAGGGTTCCGTCGGTGTTTAGGGCGATGCCGTTGATGGGAAGGGTTTTTCCGTCTTTGAAGAGGACTTTCTTCCAATTGACCAGGAGGCGGTCCCGGTTGTGGCCGGCGGAAGCGGAGCCTAGGATATGTTCGCCGATGTCGAGGATTTTGCGGCCGTTCCAATAGAAAGGGGTCCAAACGGCGGCCACGACGTCGAGTTCCATTTGGTTGGAGGCGACATTGTTGACGGTGCAGATGTCGATCGGCTCGCCCTCGGGGGCGAAGGTTTGCAGGTTGATGTTGGCGCTGGAGCTGCTGCCGCCGCCGCTACCGCCGCCGCTGTCGGTAAAGGCGTTGTCGCCGGTGGTGCCGCTCAAGTTGCGGAAGAGATAGCGCCCGGTGGCGTAAGCGGTGGGGCGAGGAGCGGCGGGGCGCTGGCGCTGCTGTTGGGGGCGGGAGGTGTCGGGAATGGCGGGGGCGGTGGGGTTGAGGATTTCCTGGGGAATGGCGGGAGTTGCGGCGGCTGTGGTGGAGGGGGCGGGGGCGATTTCTATGGATTGCCGGGCTTGAGTGGAGCGGGGGGTATTGATGGAGATGGGGGCGCTGGGGGCGGAGGCTTGGTTGGTGGCGGGCGCGGGGGCGAAGCGGGAGTTGGTGGGGACGATGCCGACTTCTGCGGGGCGGGTGGTGGCCGGGGTGTTGGTGTTGGGGATGTTGGGGTTGACGGGAACGTCGTTCCCTACGCTCAAGGCGTCGCCAACGGTGGAGTTGGTGTTTTCCGTGACGGTGTTGCTGACTTTGTTGGTGGAGAGGTTGTTGGTGCCATCCGTTTCGACCATGACCGGCGGCGGAGCGGCCAGCGGAGGGGCCCGCCGAGGTTGGGAGGGGGAGATGTTCCGTGCGGTGCCCGCCTGTTTCCGGGATTCTTCATGCCGGACGTTTTTGTAGGGATCGGTCTTTCGCAGGTAGTCGAGGCCGAAGTAGGTGCCTGCGGCCAGTGCCAGAACGCCGGAGATGATGCCGATGATGGCGAGGGCGCCGAGTTTCACTATTTCCAGACTATTTCCAGCGGTTGCCGGACGTCGAAGGTGGGGTTGAAGAGGATGACCAGGCCGGTGGTGGTGCCTCCGGGGTCGAGCTGGACGTCGTGGAAGGAGACGTAATCGGGAATGAAGAGGGAGTTGCCGATGGCGAGGCGGACGCGCGATTCGTCGAAGCGGACGCGGTTCCGGGAGATGTTCTTGTAGGCGAAGGTGAAGGCGGCCGCTCCGTGGATGCGGTAGAGGTAGTAGATGGTGAATCCGGTGGCGGGATTTTCCCGGAAGACGTCGTCCCGGCGGATGTTGCGGCTGTCGAGGGAGCCTTCCTGTTTGAGGGCGTCGTAGTTGGCGATGATGTGGATGAAGTCCCGCAGGTCGCGCCGGGACATGTTGGGTTGGTAGCCTTGAGGGGTGCCGTCCATGATGAAGGGTTGGACGGTGATCGAGCTGTCCCCCTTGGCGTAGGTGTCGGTGGCAAAGATGTGGTAGGGGCGCATTCGGCTGCCGCTAAAGAAGACTTGAAGCGGCGTGTCGCCGTTGGGAAGGAGGGCGTTGAGAAGGAGGATTTTCCCGTGCTTCTGTACGCTGACGAGCTTTTTGTCGCCGATGGCGATATCGGCGATGGGCTCGCTATAGCGGATGGTGACGGGATAGCCGGGGGCGACGTGGATGATTTCGACTTCCCCATCCGGCTGGCTGATGGTGCGGATTTTTTCCTGCAGGAAGGTGCGTTCCTCCTCTTCGGTCATGCGGTCGGCGGGTTTGCCGTTGATCATGACTGGGGGAGGGGGGACGATTTCTACGGTGTTGCTCTTGCTGGTCGCGGAGGAGCTTTGGGTGAGCTGGGCGTTGCCGGTGGAGGGGTCCGCGTCGTCTGAGTGTCCGGGCAGCTGCCGGCCGCCGGTGGGGGGCAGGTATGTCTGGTTCTGCGCGGGCAGGAGCAGGGGAAATAGAAGGAGAGCGGCGCTGGCGGCGAGCGCCTTTCTTCCGAAAGGCCGCTTCATTGCGAGGAGGAACTTTCCCCGCCGGTGCTGTTGTTCTGCGCGTCGATCGCCTCGCCGGCCGACTGGGTGGAGGGCGTCATCTTGGGCGCCTTCAGGTCGGCGCGGAGCGGCACGGAGCTGCGCCAGATGTCGTCCGCTTGGTCTTCCTTGAGCGTGACAAGGCCGACGAGGCGCAGACCCCACGGATTTTCCGGGGTGGGAAGGGCCTGTTGAAGGTAGACGATCTGAGTGACGACGGGGCTGTCCATGCGGAAGGGCTGGGCGGCGCCGGGATCGTACTCGTAGAGGACGCGCTCGCCTCGGACGGCCAGGGTGATGTATTGGGGCAGCTTGGGGTCGTGGTAGCGGCGGATTTCCCGCAGCTCGTAGATGCGGTGCTGGTTGGCGGTGACGATGAGGTCTTTGTCCGTGCTGTTGGCAAAGGCGCGCAGCACGCGCCGGTCGACCAAACCGCGGAGGGAGGCTAGGTCGTAGTTGCCCGGGCTGACGGTGTAGAGGTATTTGAGGGTGGAGTTGAGGTAGGAGCGGATCATTTCCGGCCGCAGCTTGAAGGCCTCTGTGGTGCGCCACATGACGTAGCCGTCGTTCTGGTCCAGGACGACGGGGGGGCGGTTGTAGATGGAAACCAGGACGAAGGATTCCACGATGGCCGCCACCGCCAGGAGGGCGGTGATCCAGGATAGGCGCTTGAAGGCCAGCGACATGTCCATGCCGTGCTCCCAGACCACGCGGCGGTGTTGGGGGTAGGGGATGGTGTCGTGGACCTCCGCCTTGGGAGTAGGGGGCATGTTAACGTTTACAGCCATGCGGGGGGACCGATCGGATTCGGTTCAAACTGGCGCGCGGTCTTCCAACAATCAAGCCGCACCTGTTGGCCTTAGGAAAAAATCTGTTCCGCCGGCGCGTAGGCGATGCGGCGATAGCCCGCGGCCGGGCTGGAGAGCCATTGCCATTCTTCCAGCAGCGCGCCGAGGGGTTGGAGCTGCGCGAGCAGATCGGCCGCGTCGCAGAAGGGATAGCTGCCTTGTTGCTGGGTGAACCACGGGAGGAGGTCGCGCTGGAGGAAGTCGTAGGCTTGATGGAGGGCCCACGCCTCATAGGGGGCGAGGTAGAGGACTTCCTCCTTCCGGTCGGCGGGAGTTCCCTCCCCGAAGAAGGTGGCTTGGGAGAGGTTCCGCAGGGTGTCTTGGATGAAGTTGATCCCCACGAGGGCCTGGGCCCAGCACTTTTCGAAGGAAGGGGCGGTGTTGAGGGCCAGCAGCTCTTCGCCCACCCGGCGGCAGCTTTCGGCCAGGCCGCCCAGGGAGGCGGCGGTGAAGTAGTGCCGGAGGAAGAGGGCCAAAGGGGCGCGCTGGACGGCAGTCAGGGAGACGGCGCGGCGGGTGACTTCCTCTTCCTGGGTGTAAGTCCAGGTGTAAACGCCTTGGCGGCACCAAGGAGCGGAGGTGAACGTCAGTGCGACCTTGGTCAGGGAGTGATCGACGATCATATATAATACGGGGAAGGGCTCCCCTTCTAGCAGCCCGGGCATTAAAAACAGCCCCTTATTTTTAAAAAATAATAGGGCAGGGTCTGAAAGAATAGCCGAATTAACTATTATATGGCTAATCAAGAACACTCGGGTTCCAAGCTCGCCCACCTCAAAGCCCAGGGCAGTCAGCTCGTTTTCAAGGGATTGGGTCATGCCGCGCACGGCACTTCCCATGTTCTCCACAAGGCCAGCGACTTTTTGGCCAGCAACCCGGAAGGGTGGGAGATGATCGACCGCCACATCCAGGGAAAGCAGATTCATCCCGTGGCGAAGCAGGCCCTGCAAAAGGGGCTGCGGATCGCTCATGAGCAGATTCAAAAGGGTAATCTGCAGGCGTTGCTCGACCGGGCGGAGACTTTCCTGGCGTCCAAGCAGAAGCAGCGGGAAGGCGTCTCGGCTGATTTGTCCGGTTTCCAGCAGGGCCAGGCGCGCCGGTCGACCGGTGCTCTCCAGGGGCTTTCCTTCCAACGTCCTTCCCAAGAGCGCACGGCGTAGAAATCCGGCACGCTCCCTGCTAGCCTTTCTGTGTCATGATCTCTCTTCCGCCCCCCAGCGACGGCCAGGCCCCGGAGTCTGAAAAGGGGGTAGTGCTCGTTCGCCCGACGCCTCTTTTAAAGGGTAAAGTCGTCACCAAGGAGCTAGCGGTCAGCCAGATTTTGGAGGGGGAATATCTTGAGGCGGAGGAAGATCCCGAGGTGGCCAAGGAGCGCCAGACCGAACAAGCCCGCGCCGCTGAAAAAGTTTTAAACGACCGTAAGGCTAAGCTGCTGGAAAAGCGGAAGCAGCAGGAATTGGCTCGGCAGCAGGCCCGGGAATTGGCCGCCACCCAGGCGGCCGTTCCGGCCCAGCCGCAAGCCGAGCCTGTCGCCCAGGCCCCGGTACCCGCGCCGGAAGTCCAATCCGCGCCGAAGCCCGCCCCTGTCACCGCCCTGGCGCGCGTCGTCCAGGCGGCGAAGACGGCCGCCTCCGACGAGCGGGTTCAGGAGGCCGTGGCCGACGCCGCCGCCGGGGCGGCCGTCATTGGGGCGACGAGCCTAGCCAAACAGCCCGTCACAGGCCGCTGGAAGGCGGACAATTCCCGCACCTACAACCAGAACGCAAACCGCTACCAGGCGGGCGGCAACATGCACGTGGGGGATGTGAACAATCACTATTATGCCTCTCCCGAGCAGGCCGGGCAGGGGGGAGTGGGGGATGGTGGCAATGGCGGGAAGGGGGGCGATGGCCAGGATGGAGGGAAGCCGCAGGCGAAGCCGGAAGAGCCGACTTTGCGGGAGCCCCATCTGAATAAACGGCCGATGCCGGGGGCTTTTGAGCCCAAATACAGTGCCTTTAATACCCCCAATTTCTGCAGTCACGAATCTGAGAAGCTGGCCGAGGAAATTCTGAGTCAAAGCAATCAGCTTCGCGGATCGGTCAAAGAGAAGATTTTCAACGATCTGCAGGCCATCGTTCAGGGGGTTAAAAATCTGAACGAGCGACGCCATGTGCGTTATCAGAACGAGCAGTCGCACTTCGACTTCCTCCAGCAGGGCACGATTTATATCCCGAAGAAGCTCAAGCAAATCGAGGCCTTGGAAAAGGAAGTGTACGCGAAAGGTGTGCCCGCGGACGACAAGGTCTTGAAGATCCTCAAGGCGCGCGTGCAGCAGGAAGAAAAGGAAATGAAAAAGGCGGGCCGGAAGTTCGAGCACCTGATGTTCGATGGGGTCCGCGCGCGTAAGCGGTCCAATCTCCGCTCGGATTGGGCGGACGCGCAAAAGCAGTATTTCGAGACGATCAACGCTTACGAAGCCACTTTGAAGCAGGCGCGCTAAAAAGCTCTCCGCCTCTTCTTTCTTTCCTCCCGGCCCGATCTGGGTTACAGGGAAGGGCACCATGCCGGAACCGAGCGCCAAGGGAACCGTCCCCCCGTTGAGCGATTACCTGGCGGTTTCTTCCACCGCGTTCAAGAAGTCGGACCCCTTCGTCATGGCGGTGGAGGCTGACGGGTGGTGGTTTGGGCTGCGCAAGCCGCTGGAAGAGTGGCCCTCCGATCTGCTCGCGCAGTGGCGTCTGGACCTGGGCTGGATTTTCCCCCAAATCGGCAAGCGGGCGGAGTTGCCGCCCGCCCAGCAGAAAGTCGCCCTCTGCCTCGACGTGGCCGAGTGCCGCTTCAAGGCGCCGGGCCAGCGGGAGAACCGGGAATGCAGCCGCTATGGCCACGGCATTTGCAGCGAGGCGACCTGGAACGCGACCGACGGCAAGCAGATCGGCCAGGCCGCGCTGGCCTATTTCTACGGTATGAGCTTCAAGCAGCTCCGCGCCCTGCAGGAAGAGACTATCCGCGGCTGGATCAACGACATCATGGCCGATCCGGTCTTGCGCGAATACATTGAGCACCTCGGCCTGTCCGGCGGCGAGCTGTGATGGTGACGCGTGTTCTGGTTCTCCTGGCCGCGCTGGCGCTCTGCGCCGGCTGCTCCAACGATCCGAAGCCGATTCCCAAATGGTCGCAGGACCGGGTCAGCACCTATGACGGTGAGTTGAGCCGCTACGGCGTGCGGGTTCACCCCGTGGAGCAGATCATTTCCTACGTGAAGAAGCACGTCGTGCAGCCGGGGGCGGTTATTTTCGAAACGGATGGCCCCATTGTCATCAAGGGAGAGGAATTCGTATCCAAGGGGAGTCTCTTCGCCACCCGGCATCCGTTTTCCCATACGCCGTATTATACCGTTTATGCCGTGAAGGATGCGTCGAGCGACGACTGGGTCCCGGCCTGCGGGGTCATCGCCTGGCCGGCGCCGCCGCCGGTTTTGACCACGGAAAACGCCTGGATTTCGTTCGTTTCGCTGCGTCAGCCGGAAGATTAGGCATGGCGGCTGCTTGTTAGGTGTTAACCCCTACAAAAGGCCACAATGACTCCCGCGACCACCTCCGCTCTCCTCGGCGGAAAAGACTTCATCAGCCTCTCCCTGGCCCCGACTGTGGCGGTCATGGCCGGGGTCCTGCGCGTCCACGCGGACAGTGTTTACGGTTACGCCCGCGCGCGTGACTTTTTCGGCGCCTCCCGCCGCCAGGCCGGCGCGGTGCTCCGCTAATTTTTTAACTCACTCAACCACACCCATATGTTCACTCTCAGCAAACCGGGAGAAGGGGGAAAGAAAGAGGAGAGCATCCTCGACAAGGTCGGCGCGGCGATCGACCAGCAGCTTGCCAAGGCGACGAACGGCGCCGTTCCTGAAAACGAAAAGAAGCAGGACAAGGATAAGGACGGCAAGGAGAAGGGCACCTTGGAAAAGGTGGCCGACAAGCTGGACCAGGATTTGGCCAAGGCGACGAACAACGCCGTGCCTGAGAATAAGAAGGAAAAGGACCAGGAGCCCGAGAAGGACAAGGCCAAGGGCTTCGGCGATTTGCGCGGCGGCCGGGACATCGGCCAGGACGTCTTCGCCCAGGTGGGCGGCCGGGACGTTTCCGACCGGCTGGGCAATAGCGCCCTGCTCCTGGGCTCCGACCGCCAGGCATCGATGCCGCGGGACCTTTCCGCAATCACGCCGGAAGCGGGCGGCGGCGCGCACGCCTTCAATTTGAGCAATGGCCCGGTGCGCGATACCGGCCTGCGCCTGCAAGCCACGGCGCCGACTCCGGCGCCCCTTTTGACTGCTTCCATGGAGCTGCCTCCCCGCTCTCCCGTGGCGGCGGCTTGGGAAGGTCTTGCGAACGTGCCGCGTTCTTCCCGGATCCAGACGCAGGAGCGGGGCCTGGAATTGGGCCAGCAGCAGGGACAGATGCCTGCCCGGGCCTGGAGCTAGACGGCTCCCGGCCTGCCACGAAACGAAAAAGCCCCGCCGCGCAATGCGGAGGGGCCCTTTTCTTTAAAGGGGGGGGCTCTTAGCCGCCGCCCGTGCGCTGGGCCTGGAGCTTGGCCCGCCGCATTTCGTCCAGGGTGCGGATCTCCCGCTCGCGGGTTTCGCGGGCTTTGTCGATTTCCTCGACGTTCATTTGCGCGAAGGGCTTTTCGTTGCTCGCGCTCTTGCTGCGGAGGGTTTGGTTGATGCGGCTCAGCTCGTTGAGGGCCTGTTCCGTGTCACTGAATTTCTTTTCCAGCTCGGCGATGTATTCCTTCTGCTGCTGGGATTCCGAGCTGAGCTGGGTATTGGAGGCGACGATCTGTTCCGATTTCCTCTTGGACAGGTCGAGTTCGGCCAGGATGCGGTCCGCGATGGCGCGGGGCACGTGGTGGACGATTTCCTCCGGGGAGGTGGCCAGGTTGGTGAAGTGGAGGCCGGGGGCTACGGGCTTGGCGTCCAGGGGCATGGGGCCGCCCCGCCGCGCTTCGACGAGGGTGCTTTCCGGCGCGGCCGCGGGGATAGGGGGGGGGACGCTGCCCGGGGCGGGGGCGTGAGCGGCCTCCGTCGCCCGATCGACGAGGCCGTAGGTCAGGCCGCAAAGGAGGACGAGGGCCAGGAGGGAAAGGATCGCCGCGCCGACGTCGGCCTGGGCGGCGCTCATCGCCATGGCCCCGCCGACGAGGACGGGTAGGAGCCAGACGATATAGACCAGCCGCATCCGGGTGGCGCCGAAGACGAAAGCCCCATGCGGCATCCAGGCGGGGGAGACCTCCACGGAGCGGCTTTTGAGGGTGAGAGTGGCAATGGCGTAAAGAACCAACAGGACGAAGGACCCGAACATGGGAAGTCTTTTTAGCAGGTTAAATTTTCAACCACGACGGAAAAAAGAGTCGATTTTTGGGCGGAAGTCTCCTTAAAAGGGAGATTCATGGGAGGTTTTTGTAAAACCATGGGGGACGGAGTGCCCTACCAGGGGTAGGGGGATGGAAATCCAGTGGCACAAGAGCTTCAAAATCAACGGCCCTAGTTGCATTCGGGTCAAAAAGAGCGATTTTTTCAGAAATTTTGGGCAACTGCCGTTGAAAAAAGCCGAATTACATTCTTATTAAAAAAATTAAGATGATGAAGAAGACTGATTCCGGGGCCTCTCAACGGGAGTATTTTGAACGATTGAAAGAGGGCTGCCGCGCCCAGGCGCCCATGATTTATCAGAGCCTGCTCAAGCAGCTCAACGTGGAGCATCTGGCAGAGGTTGCCGCCGCGGAGCGGGAGCGCCTGGCCCATGGCGTGCCGATCCTGATTTTCGCCCTTTTCCTGGGCACGCAGACTGACGAGGTCCTGGCCTCCCTGGCCGGCGAGGTTCCGGCCGGGTTGGAGCCGTTCCCCCCCCATCTTTCCCGTCTCCGCATCACGCCGAAGGGCCGCTCCATGGCCAGTGTGGCGATCGCCGCGCGCTGGGACCAAATGGCCACCGTGGCCCATGCCGCCTGGACGCTCCGTACGGAAGGGCCGACGGCCTCTCCTGCGACCATTGATCCGGTGACGGAGGTCATTCCCCATCTTCTCCGCCACACGGAGTGCGTGGAAGTGAAGGCGGTGACCAAGCGCCAGTGGTTCCAGTGGTTCGACCGCTGGCCCGGCCTGGGCTTCCTTTTGGCGCGGCGCAGCCTGCAGGGCGTCCGCCCGGAGGCCGGGCAGGAGCTTCTGGAGCTGGGCGCCCAGCCGAAGTCCCGCATCACCTTTGCCAAGATCCGCGCCCTCTGCGAAAAGAATTGGACGCCGATCAAGAGCGGCATGGTCCGCCTGGCCGCCGCCGGCATCGCCAAGCCGATGATGAAACCGGCGAAGGCGAAGGCCCCGCGCAAGGCCCCGGAGGATGCCACGCCGATGCGCCTGCGCCGCCGGAGCAACGATCTTTCCGTCATGCAGTCGCCGGAGCCGAAGCTCAAGTCGGTGGGCAGCTGGAAGAACTACGCTTCCAAGTCCGACGCCCACGCCAAGACCGGCTCCAACGCCAAGATTATGGGGGCCATCAAGGCGCAGCTGGGGAGGCCTTCCGGGCCTTCCTTCCTGGGCGGCTCGCTCCTTTCCTGATCGGAAAGTTCGGGAACGCCGCACTTTTTACGGTTTTTCCGGCAACACCCGTTGCCAGAAATGACGCCGCTCTGCTAGGGTGGCGGCCATGGCCAAGGCCAAAGCCGAGAAAATCGTCGCTTACCAGGCGCTCTTGAAGCGTGAGAAGCTGGCGCTTTTGGCCCTTCCCGCCGCGAGGCAGGCTCTTTCCGGCCATATCGATTACATCCTGGGGGAGGGGCTTTTCCGCAGCCTTAAGCGGGACCTTTTGCGGGAGATTCAGGGGGTCCTGGACAAGCCCTCCACCAGCACGACCCATCCCGCCCTGGGCAAGCTGGTGGAACTTCCCTTTTACGAGGAGGTCTGGAATAAGGCGCGCCAGGCGGTCCAGGCCGATCCTTCCGGGGGCGCCGCCGGCGCGTTTCCGAAGTGGGAGAAGATGTTCGTTCAGGCGGCGGAGATCCGTAACGAGTTTTTGGACGAGTATGCCTTCTTGATTCCGAAGATGCTCCGCTACTATTTCCAAAACGTCGGCCCCGCGCTGATGAGCGAGCTGGAATCGGAGGCTATCTTGGGCCTCTTCCGCGCTCTGGAGAGTTTTGACGTGGAGAAGAAGGGCGGCGACCTGCGCATCCACATCCAGACGCGCATCCTTTCCACCCTGATGGATTTCTACAAGGGGACCGAGTATGCCAAGGTCCGCATGGCGCAGAAGAGCGCCCAAGGGAAGGATGACGGCGGCGAGGAGGAGGGGGAGAAAGGTCCCCGCACGCTGATTTCCAATCTGAGCGGCGCCGCCGCGGAGGGGCGGGACGACGATCCGATGGGCGCGGCCCTCATTTCCCTGGAGGACATGCTGCCGCAGACGGAGGACAGCCACTACGCGGATGTCATCGTAGGCGAGGAGGGGAATCCCTTCGAGGTGGCCGAGGGGCGGGAGCTGCTTCAGCGCCTGGCCGATACGCTCAAGAATAAGACGCCTTTGGAGCGCTTCTTCATCCAGTCTAAGTGGAACATGGACGAGGGGGGGGTGGCCCACGCCGAGCTGCTGGAGCCTTCCCTGGCTGCCGCGAAGATGCGCGCGGAGGCTTCCCGCCGCCTGCGCGAGGCGCTGGGGGTGCCGGACAAGCCGGAAAAAAAGGGGAAGAAGTAGCGCGGAACCCCGCCGCGCCGCCCGGTTACTTGGACTGGTTGACGGCGTAGTGGGTGGCGACCATCGCCCCCGCCGTGAAGGTTTCGAACACGGCGTCGAAGCCTTTTTTCTGGAAGAACCCGGCCACGGGCTTGAAGCCGGTCTCCGCGACCATTTCCATGCCTTTGGCGGTGTGGGCCATTTTCCCCGCGAAGTGGGTGGTGGATTGGAGCATCTGGTGGCCCAGGCCGCCCGCTCCCTTTACCACGCCGCCTTTGACGAAGGCCTGCGCCATCAGCCCCACTTTGGGAGAGATGGAGATGTGGCACATTTTGAGCAGAGCCAAAAAGAAGAAGGGCATGGTGGTTAGACGGGGTTAAGCATATCCGTTGCCAAGTAGAGGGCCAAAAGCTCCTCCAAGTCCTGCGGCATCGGCTCCCCCCGTTCCATGTAGCCGCGGGCTTGCGGCGCCAGGAGGCGGCGGGCCGAGGCGGTGTCCTTTTCCGCCAAGGCGCGGAGGACCTCTTCCTTGAACTTATCGGTCAAGGCTTGGCCTTTGCGAGCGGCGGGGCGGTGGGCCGGTTTCATGGGGCTATTAGGCGGGGAGGAAATCCTATTAGTAATTCGGCTATTTTTGAGGATTCCCGGGGTGCGGATTGCATTTTTCGCCCTTCTGAGGCAAGGTTCGCCCCTCTTATGGCATACACTACCCTGACCCCTCCCGCGGGCGAGAAGATTTCGATCCAGAACGGCGTCCTGCAGGTGCCGGACAATCCGGTGATCCCCTTCATCCGCGGCGACGGGACCGGCCCGGACATCTGGGCGGCGAGCGTCCGGGTTTTTGACGCGGCGGTGGAAAAGGCCTACGGCGGGAAGAAGAAGATTTCCTGGTTTGAGGTTTTCGCGGGGGAGGCTTCCAAGACCAAGTTCGACAACTGGCTTCCGGACGACACCGTCGAGGCCTTCAAGGATTACCTGGTGGGCATCAAGGGCCCCCTGACCACGCCGGTCGGCGGCGGCATCCGCTCCCTGAACGTGGCGCTGCGCCAGCTTTTGGACCTCTACGTCTGCCTGCGCCCCGTCCAGTATTTCACCGGCGTGCCCAGCCCGGTGAAGGCCCCTGAGAAGGTCGACATGGTGATCTTCCGTGAGAATACGGAGGACATCTACGCGGGCATCGACTTCCAGGCCGGCAGCGAGCAGGCGACCAAGACCCTGGAATTCCTCAAGGCGAATTTCCCGAAGGAGTTTTCCAAGATCCGCTTTGGCAAGGAGCAGCTGGCCACCGTCGGCGTGGGCATCAAGCCGGTTTCCCAGCCGGGCACCGAGCGTCTGGTCCGCGCGGCGATCCAATACGCGATCGACCAGAAGAAGAAGTCGGTCACCTTCGTCCACAAGGGGAATATCATGAAGTACACGGAAGGCGCCTTCCGCGACTGGGGCTATGAGCTGGCCAAGAAGGAATTCGGCGCGGTGGAGATCGACGGCGGCCCGTGGTGCAAGCTGCCCAGCGGCGTCGTGATCAAGGACGCCATCGCCGACATCACGCTCCAGCAGGTGCTGACGCGGCCGGAGGACTTCGACGTGATCGCCACGCTGAATCTGAACGGCGACTATCTCTCCGACGCCCTGGCCGCGCAGGTCGGCGGCATCGGCATCGCCCCCGGCGGCAACATCAATTACCTGACCGGCCACGCCATCTTCGAGGCGACCCACGGCACGGCGCCGAAGTATGCGGGCCAGGACATGGTGAACCCCGGATCGGTGGTTCTCTCCGGCGAGATGATGTTCCGCTACCTGGGCTGGGGCGAGGCGGCCGATCTGATCCTCAAGGGCCTGAACGGGGCGATCGGCGCCAAGCGCGTGACCTACGACTTTGCCCGCCTGATGGAGGGCGCGACGAAGATCAAGTGCTCCGAGTTCGGCGACGCGATCATCGCCAAGATGTAGCTTGGAAAAACAAAAGGCCCCCTGGAGAAATCCAGGGGGCTTTTTTTATGCCGCTTTCCGGCGGCGCAGGGTGAGCCAGGTCCAGATTCCGGCCCACAGGAAGCCGGCGTAGTAGCCGACCTCGGCGCCGCCCAGCCATTTGTTGACCGGCCCGGTGTAGAGGGGGGAGGAGGAGAAGAGGAGGAGTGTGGCGGCGGTGACGACGCAGAAGATGGTCGCCTCCCGGGTCCAGCCGGGCGGGTGGGTGTGGTCTTTCCGGCGGGTCAGGAACCAGTCTGTCAGGACGATGGCGGTCCACGGGGCGATCCAATAGACCATGAGGAGGAGGAAGTTTTCCAGGAAGGCGCTGAAGCTGCCCGCGCCGTAGACGGCGATGGCGTAGCTGAGGGCCGCGCCGATGACGGCGGAGGTGCGGCGGGAGATGTGGACGCCCGCGGAGATGAGGCAGTAGGCGGCGGAGTTGTCGTTGGCCGCGTTGCTGGAGAGGGAGGAGATGCCCATGAGGACGAGGGCCGCCGGGGCCCAGGGACCGGCCAGATGCTGGAGGTTGCGGACGATGCCCTGCGGGGTCTGGTCGGTGATGCCTCCGGCGAGGAGGAGGCCCAGGACTTCCTCCAGCAGGCCGGAGAGGAAGATGCCCAGGAAGACGCGGAGGAAGACTTTCCCGGCCGGGGTGGCGGGGGGCAGGTAGCGGGTGTAGTCGGCGGCCTGGCCGCACCAGCCCATCGGCGCGCTGGCGATGAGGGTGACGGCCAGGAGGAATCCGGCCAGGGAGACGGGTTTGGCGGCGGCGAAGGAAAGGCCCCGCTCCTGGAAGGCCAGCACCCCCAGGACGACGAAGGTCAGGAAGAAGAGGTAGCCGACGGCTTTCCCGACGGCCTGGACGAGGTGGTGCCCGTAGACGCTGATGAAGCCCTGGACGATGACGAGGACGGCCAGGGTGAGCCAGAAGGGGAAGGAGAGGCCGCAGAGGGCCGCCAGGGTGATCCAGGCGAAGGTGGCGGGGACGTTGTTCACCGCGTCCCAGCCGAAGCAGTTGAGCCAGCAGAGGAAGGAGGGGAGGCGGACGCCGCGCTTGCCCAGAGCCAGCCGGGAGCTTTCCATCTGGGTGAGGCGGGTGCGCGGCCCCAGGGTGGAGGTGAGGGCGGGCGGGATGCTGCCGATGAGGTTCCCCAGGAAGAGGACGGCCAGCCCTTTCCAGAAATCGAAGCCCATCCCCGCCAGGACGACGCCGAGCATGACGGTGCCGACGGAGGTGTTGGCGGAGAAGAAAAGCCAGAAGGGCTTTTCCAGGGTCATGGTCTGCTCGTGCGCGCCGACGCCGTGCTCGATGAGCTCCGGCCGGTGGTTCTCCATGGGGAGGCGGCGTGCCATGCTATTTTTTCCGGCAGCCGGAGAGGCCGTAGTAGATGATGTAGAGGTAGCAGAGGGCGGGGATGAAGAGGGAGTGCTGGACGCCGAGGAGGTCGGCCGCGTGGCCCATGGCCACGGGGACGAGGGCGCCGCCGACGATGGCCATGATGAGGAGGGAGGAGCCGTGGCCGGTCAGGCGGCCCAGCCGGGCGATGCCCAGGGTGAAGATGTTGGGGAACATGACCGAGTTGAAGAGGCCGATGGCCAGCACCGCCCACATGGCGGCGTGCCCGGCGCCGAGCATCCCGGCCGCGCAGAGGAGGGCGGCTGCGGCGGCGTTGAAGGCCAACAGGCTGCCCGCGCCGATCCGCTGGGTGAGGGCGGAGCCGATGAAGCGCCCGATCATGGCGCCCATCCAGTAGTAGCCGACGTAGCCGGCGGCGCGTTCCGGGGTGAAGCCGGCGACGCCCGGTTCCCCCATGAAGTTGATGAGGTAGCTGCCGATGGAGACTTCCGCGCCGACGTAGAGGAAGATGCCGACGGCGCCCAGGACGAGGTGGGGGACCTTCAGCGCGTGGGCGAAGGTTTCCTGGTGCCCGGCGTTTTCTTCCACGCCGCGCAGATGGGGGAGTTTGACCTGATGGATGACGCCGGCCAGGAGCAGGAGCAGGGTGCTGAGGAGCAGGTAGGGGCCTTTGACGGCGGCGGCCTGCGCCAGCGCGCCGGTTCCGTTGACGTGGGAGAGGATGAGCCAGCCGCCCAGGAAGGGGGCGATGGTGGTACCCAGGGAGTTGAAGGCCTGGGCCAGGTTCAGGCGGCTGGAGGCGGTTTCCGGCGCGCCAAGGACGGAGACGTAGGGATTGGCCGCGACCTGGAGCAGGGTGACGCCGGTGGCCAGGACGAAGAGGGCGGCCAGGAAGAAGGCGTAGGACAGGAAGTCGGCCGCGGGGATGAAGAGGATGGTGCCGGTGCCGCAGGTGAGGAGGCCGGTGACCATGCCGGTCTGGTAGCCCCAGCGGGAGACGAGCCAGCCCGCCGGAAAGGACATGATGAAGTAGGCGCCGAAGAAGCAGAACTGGATCAGGGAGGCGCGGACGTAGTTCAGGTCGAAGACGGCCTTGAGGTGGGGGACCAGGATGTCGTTGAGGCAGGTGATGAAGCCCCACATGAAGAAGAGGGCGGTGACGACGATGAGGCCGGTGCGGCGCGCGGCGGCGCTCATCGGCGGGGCCTGAGGGGCGGGCCCGCCGGCGGTGGGGATGGCGACCATGCGTTGCTGTATGCCCGCCGCCCCCGGGAGGGCCAAGAGAAATCGCTGTCGGTGGAAGGAAAACCGTGGCAGATAAGCGGGGTAACACTATGCGTTACATCATCTTATTCATCGTGGGACTTCTGGTGCTTTTTGTCTTTTTGGCGGTGTTGTCCGAAGGGTGATGATCTGCTTGAATGTGTATTGACAGCAATTGATACGAAAAGGCATGCTTTTCCAAGGTATGCGTTATTTGGGTGTTATGACGGTGGTGTTCCTCCTTTTCTTGGGAGGAGCGAGGGTGGCCCGCGCCGCCGATTTGGCGCGTGTCGAGGGGACGGCTTACGCGCAGGGATTGGCGATCGGTACGGAGGCGTTTTTTCCGGATGCGGGGTTGGGGCCGGCGGAGGGGGCCGATGTTTCCCCGCTTCGTTCTTTCTCGACCGGCACGCCGCAGTTTTTGGCGTTTCTTCTCTTCGGCCTGGCGGGGTTGGCCGCCGTGGTACAGCGGCGGGAGGTTTCCGGCTAGCAGCTCCGCATGGGCGTGACGCGGATGGAAAATCTCGACTCCTCCGCCTCACTTCGTAAGGTGGCCGTCATCTGGCCGGCATTTGCAATCGCTTTGTTTTGGACGCCTGGGAAAGGAGCGTTCTTCCCTTGAGGCGGCTCTGTCTCTTCCTGTTGGTTTTCTTGGCCGCCGGCTTTCTGCACGCGGCCCCGCCGCCGCCGGGCGATCCCTATGACGTGGTGGTCTACGGCGCCACGCCCGCCGGGGTGATGGCCGCCGTGGCGGCGGCGCGGCACGGGCACACGGTGGCTCTCATTGAGCCCAGCAACCGCATCGGCGGCATGATCGCCGACGGGCTGATGGAGGCCGACGTGGGCGACCGCCGGACGGTGGGCGGCCTGGCCGCCGAGTTCCTGGACCGCGTGGCGGGCTATTACCGGAAGAACTGCGGCCCCGATTCCCCGGAGCTGGCGGCCTGCCAGGGCGGGCTCCGCTTTGAGCCGCACGCGGGGGAGGAGGTGCTGGAGTCGATGCTTTGGGAGCAGTCTTCCATTTCCCTGTTTCAGCGGCTCCGCTTCCAAAGCATCGCCAAGGAGGAGCGGACGGGCCGGATCACCGCGCTGATTTTGGATGACTTGGACAGGGGCGGGACGCGGAGTTTTGCCGGAAGGGTTTTCATCGACGCCAGCTATGAGGGGGACCTGCTGGGCGCGACCGACGTGCCGTGGCGCGCGGGCCGCGAGGGGCGGGACGAATACGGGGAGGAGCTGGCGGGTGTGTCCGTGGGCCCGGACCGGGGCCATGGCGACGACCGGCTGATGGCCTACGGCTTTGTCCCGACGCTGACGAATGTGGAGGGGAACCGCGCGCCGTTCCCGCGCCCCGAGCATTACGATCCTGCGCCGTGGCGCGCGCGCTACGCGGAGCGGATCCGCAAGGACGGGCTGGCCGGGATCCCGGAGCTTTTCGCCGCCGGGGAGGCGCGGATGGGGCCGGGCGGCAAGTTCGCCGCCGATTGGGCCGACCTGCCGGGCGGCAACGAGGGCTATGTCCGGGCGCGCCCGCAGCGCCGGGAGGAGATGGCCGCCGCGCACCGGGACTATTGTCTGAGCCTGTTTTATTTCCTCCAGAATGATCCCGGTCTGCCGCCGGAGTTCCACGCCGCGATGGCGCAGTGGGGCCTGGCGCGGGACGAGTTTGCCGATTCCGGCCATTTTCCCTCCCGGTTTTACGTGCGGGAGGCGCGGCGGATGCTGGGGCGGCATGTGTTGACGGAGCAGGATATCACGCAGGACCGTTATAAGGCGGACGGGATCGCGGAGGGAAGCGGCCCGGTCGATGGGAAGCCGGAGCAGGTCCTGGAGGTGGACGGGCGGCCGGTGGACGACGTGACGCCCCGCATCGCCGTGGCGGGGTACGATATTCCCTACGGCTGCATGGTTCCCGCCGATATGCCGGGCCAGGCGCCGAATCTCCTGGTGCCGGTCTGCTGCTCGGCGACGCACGTGGCCTTTTGCTCCCTGCGGAAGGAGCCGGTCTACATGATGCTGGGGCACGCCGCGGGTGACGCCGCCCACCTGGCCTTAAGCAACGCGGGCCGGGACGGTTTGCCGCAGCCGCTGCCGCGCCTCGATCCCGCCCCGCTCCGCCAGCTTCTGAGGGATGAGGGGGCGGTGCTCGACTCTTTCTACCAACCCTCCGCGCGGATCGTGCTGGTGCCGGAGCATCCGCGGGCCGGGCAGCAGGTCACCTACCGCGCGGAGATCGGCGAGCCGCGCGATCCCCCGGTGGTGGCGTTTTGGGACTTTGACGGAACGGGGAAGGTGGCCGCCACCGGCCTGGAAGGGAAGACCTCCTTCCCGTTGGAGAAGGTCTATCAGGTGGGGCTGCTGATTTTGGACAATGCCGGGCGCCGCCGCCTGGTGACGGCGCAGGTGCCGGTGGGGGCGGCCCGGGAGCTGGACGCGACGGTCGACGAGTGCGACGCGGCGCGGACGGGCCCTTGGGAGGGGACCTACCCGCTCCTCTCCCGCCTGCCGGTGCTTTTGGTCGACGCGTTCTTTGGCCCCTCCATCCATGTGGCGCCGCCCTTGGCCAAGGAGTCGAAGGAGCCGGTTTCCCGCGCCCGTTTCCAGGCCGATCTGCCGCGGGCGGGCCTTTACGGTCTTTGCGTCGCCTTCCGCCCGGCGGAGGAGCATGCCTCCCAGGTCGTCGTGCGGGTTCGCACGGCGAAGCAGATGGCCACGCGGACGATCGACGAGCGGACGGAGGGGGATTCTCCTTTCCCCTGGCATCTGATCGGCGATTTTTCCTGCGCGGCGGGTCCGAACGCGATCGAGGTTTCCAACGACGCCGCCGACGGCGGCGTGGCGGCCGACGGGGCCCGCTGGATCTGGCGCGGAACGGGCAATTAGGTTGCCCTAAAAGGGTGTACTCCCTAGACCAAAGCCCCATGCGGGCGAAGCGGGCTTTTACTCTCCTGGAGATCCTCCTGGTCCTGGCGCTGACGGCGCTGGTGGCGGGCATGACCCTGGTTTCCGTGCAGGGGGCGGGCGGCGCGCAGCGCCTGGCCGTGGGCGGGAACCTCATCGTGGATCTGGCGCAGAAGGCGCGGCAGGAGTCGATCACCCGGGGCACGCTGACCGCGCTGGTCCTGGTCACCGGCTCCGGGCGGCCGGAATGGGATTACCGGCTGTGGACGATCCTGGAGCTGCAGGCTTCCGCCGCCGCGGACGGGGAACCGGAGTGGGTCCCGGCCTCGCCCTGGCGGATGCTTTCGGAGGGGGTCCTGGTCGATCCCGCGCAGAGCGGCAGTTTCCTGCTAAATCCGCCCAGCCTGGCGGCCGCGCTGCCGCCGCTGCGCTACGGCGGGGAGGCGATCGCGCCGGGGGCTCTTTCCTACGTCATCTTTCAGCCGACGGGTTCCCTCTACCTGGCCTCCGCCGCGGAGGCGCCCGCGCCGCCGGGCTTGCGGCTGGTCCTGGGGCGGATGCTGCGGGACAGCGGGCGGGACCGGCTGGTTTACGGGGACGCGCGGCCCGGCGCGGCGGGTCCGGCGAACTATTACCAGATCACGTTCAATTCCTACACGGGCCTGCCGATCGTCGACCGGCCATGAGACGGACGCGGGGCTTTAGCTTGATCGAGGTGGTGCTTTCCCTGGCGCTGCTTTCCTTCAGCCTCATCGCCCTTTTGGCGCTCTGTTCCGTCGGCCTCGGGAATGGGCGGAAGGCGAATGACGATACGGTGGTGGCATCGATCCTGTGGCAGGAGGTGGGGGCGGCGCGGCAGCGCGGGGCGGCGGCTTTCCGGCCCGGGGCGGCTTACTTCGACGTGGCGGGCCAGCCGACGAACGGCTCCGCCGCCTATTATGAGTGCGCGCTGCGGGCCCAGGATTCCGATTCCGGCCCGGCCCGCGTGCGGGTGGAGGTGAGCTGGCCGGCTTCCGTTCCCGCCCCGCAGCGGCCCCACCGCAGCGCGGTGACGGCGACCTTGCCCCCGCCATGAATCGCCGGGCCTTTAGCCTGGTGGAGATGCTGGCGGCGCTCGCGGCTTACTCGGTGATTCTTTTGCTTTTGGCCCAGCTGGCTTCCCAGGCGGGAAAGCTTTGGAAGCGCGGGGCGGACCAGGACGCCTGCCGCCTGCGGGCGCGGGTGATGCTTTCCTATGTGGCGCGGGAGCTGCGGACGGCGGCGGTGCCGTTTCAAAAGGGGGCGACGAATTCTTTCCAGTTCCTCGTCGATCCGCCTGCCGCGGGGGGGAGGGGGTATCCTGACTCTGTTTTCTGGCAGGCGCCGATCGCCACGGAGACGTCCGCCGGGGAGATGGCGGAGGTGGGGTATTTCGTCCGCTGGGACGGGGGGCGGGCGCGGCTGTGCCGCTTTTTTGCCAACCCTTCCGCGCCGCAGTATCTATTGAGCTCTTTTCCGGCGGAGTGGCTCACTCCGGGCCTCCTGGCGGAGGGGGCGCCCGCCGACGCGGCGAGCCGCTACCGGGGGCTCTTTTTGGAGAATGTCCTGGGCTTTTGGGTCCGGGCCTATGCGGCGGACGGAACGACGCCGCTGCCCAATCCCTACGATTCCCGCAACGCGCCCGATCCGGCCCATCCGCTCCCGGCCTCGGTGGAGCTTTCCGTCGCCTTCGTGGATGAGGCGACGGCGGAGCGCCTCCGTGTGCGGAAGGAAACGGGGCAGGTGGAGACGCTGGCCCGCTCCGCGCAGGACCTGCCGCGTTTCCTGGCGGCCCTTCCCCCCTGGGTGAGGCAGGCGGCTAATGGATCGACTCTGCGCGTGAGCATGGATAATTACCGTTAGGCCGCTATGACGCGATTTCTCGTTTTGCTCTTCCTCTCCTGGGCGGCGTGCGCCCAGGGGGCGGACCGGCCTGCCGTGGCGGTGCTGGTGGAGCCGGGGCTTTTGCCTGTGGGGGGCACTCCGGCCTTGGCGCCGGAACGGATCCCGGAGTTGCTGACAAAATACGGCCTGCCGACCCGGGTGGTGAGCGCGGCGCAGCTCGCCGGGACGACGCGGCTCAATCCGGACGATTTCCCAATCCTGATCCTGCCCTATGGGGATGCCTATCCCCGCGCGCTCCGCACGGCGCTGCGGGATTATCACAAGGCGGGCGGCTACCTGATCCTGGACGGCTTCCCCTTTAGCCTCCCTTGCCGGAAGGAGGGGGACCAGTGGGTGCCGATGGAGCGGGGGGAGGATTACGGAAGGAGCTCGGGCGGCCTGGGAACGGGCGCTCCCGCGCCCGCGCCGCCGGGACCGTGGAAGATCGCGGAAGGAAACCCCCTGCTTTTGGAGGAGGGTGCGCTGCCGCCGTCCCGGGAGGATGGGCAGGCCTTCTGCCTGGACCGGAAGTCTCTGGACCCGCTGGATGAGGTGACGCCGCTCATTGAGGCCGGGGAGGGCGGGGTGCCGGTGGCGGCGATCGTCCGCCATCGAGGCGGCGATTTTTCCGGCGCTCTCGATGTCTGGCTGGGGGACGCGGCGGGCCGGGTGACGCCGGAGGACGGTTATTTGGCCCGGCAGCTTCTGGTCCGCGCCGCCGCCTGGTGCCTGAAGGACCGGGGACGCCTGACGGCGGAGGAGCTGCAGGCCGTTTTCCAGGCCGCCGCGGCGGAGCCGAAGCCGGAGGCGTTCCCTTCCGCCCTGGCCTACGCGCGCCGTGCCCGGCCCTGGGGGGAGACGTTCCTGCCGAAGTCGGCCCGGCCCGGGAAGATCGTGGCGGTGAACGCCGCCGCGCTTTCCCCGGAGGAGCAGCGGGCGCTTGTCTCCCTGCAGGCGCTGACGAGCCGGGAGGCGCCCCGGATTTGGCTCAATTTTACGGCTGCGGACCGTTTCTGGCTCGATTGGCACGTGCGGAAGGAGTGGATCGAGGAGGTGGAGACGGCGGGCGATTGGCAGGATCTTTTCCGCCGCTTTGCCGGCGCCTATCAGGGCGCGGTGGTGCCGGACCCGGCCCTTTACCGGGGCGACATCCTGGCGGCCAATGTGGCGGCGTGTGAGGATCTGATCGTGGCCACGCCGGAATTGGCGGAGCGGCTGGGCATCCCGGTGAAAGTCGATCTGCGGGGCCGTTTCAAGACGTATGCGGAGGGGATGGAATGGGTTTTGGAAACGTACCAGGACCGCTTTAACCATTTCCTGTGCGACATGGCCCCGGCGATGAACGGCTCCGTGGCTTATGCGATGCAGTGGCGCGCGCCGATCTTTTGGCCGTGCGGGCCGGTCGATGCGCTGCGTCCCGGCGCGGACCGGCTGCGGGAGCTGGCGCTGGCCGCGCGGATCCTGGCCGCGCAGGCGCCGAATACGGCGATGCTGGGCTTCCCTTACGCCGGGGAAGGGATCGGCATCGGGGAGGAGGCGGGCGTGGCGCTGGCCAGCGGCTACGGGGTTTCCCTGGTGTGCAGCGATCACTTGAATAACGGGTGCGTGACCAGCGGCGTGGCGCTGGACGGCGCGGTGCAGGGAGCGGCGGCGGACGGCCCCGCTCTGGAGCCGGACAAGATCTATGTGGCGCTGGCTCTTTCCGACGGGGACAACGAGAACGCCTGGACGGAATTTTTCCGCCCCTATTTCACGCATTCCCGGCATGGGACGTTCCCCGCCGCCTTCGGCATGGGACCGGCGATCCTGGACCTCCAACCGGGCGTGGCCCGGTGGTATTTCGAGCGGGCGGGGGAGGGCACGGAGTTTTTGGCCGACGTTTCCGGTATCGGCTCCATCGATCCGGCGCGCTATGGGAGCCGCTACACGGAGCCCCACAAGGTGCTGGACGGCTTCCTGGATTGGACGGCCTGGTACATGGGGCGCCTGGGGATGAAGACGGTGCGGACGGTCTCCGGCGGGGACGACCTGCTCTCCGCCTACGCGGAGAAGCTGCCCGCGCTCCATTCGATCTTTGCCGACGTGGGGAGGACGGGCGGGGATGAGCCGCTGGTTTCGACGTTGCCGGGCGGTCTGCCGGTTTTCCGCGCGGGGACGGATTGGAAGCACGCCGGGGAGGGCTACACCGGGTTCTTAAAGGAGGTCCGGGAGGCCGCTGGCGCGGAGCGCCCGGCTTTCGTCAATGGCTTCGTCCATAGCTGGAGTTACGGGCCGGACGCGCTGGCTTCCATCTACGAGCACCGGGATGAGAACATGGTCTTCGTCACGCCCGCGCAGCTGGCGCGGCTTTACCGGCAGGCCCAGGCCGCCGCGCAGGAGAAAAAGAAGGGGGAGGAGGAGGTGAAGAAGGCCCTTCCCGCCACTGCGGCGCCGGATGCGCCGCTGCCGTTGCCCGACATGGATTCGAACCATGACTAAAAGCTCCAAAGGCTTCTGTGCTACCATTACACCATCGGGCAGGACGGTGGCTTTCTCTGATTTAGGGGGGTAGGCTGGGGCTGTCAACGCGCCGCGGCGCGGAATTCGGCGCGAGTCCGAAAAAATGAAGAGTAAGAATAGCCCCAACGGGATTCGAACCCGTGCACCCGCCTTGAGAGGGCGGTATCCTAACCAATTAGATGATGGGGCCGTCTAAAAGGAACGGGGATCGTGCACGAGTTTTCCCAATCCGGCAAGGCCGATTGCCGGTTAGCTTGAACTTTTAGGTTGCAGGGGGGTACTCTGGCAGGGGCCCCGCCCTTTTAAGCACATGAAGAACTGGACGATTAAAGGCAAAGTCATGGCGGGATTCGCCATCCTCTTGGCGGTAAGCCTCCTGGTAGGCGTTTTCAGCTGCCTTCACTTCCGCAGCATGCACCACGGCGCGCTGCGCGTGGGAAGGGATTATGAGCCCGCCCTGGCCGCCTTGAACCGGGCCAGCTCCCTCCTGCAAAACCAGCAGGTCCTCCTCCTGGAGGAAATGGGGGCCGTGCCGGAGGCGATCCGCGGCGTCGACGACCGTCTGGACCGCAGCTTGGTGGAAGCGGACCGGCTCCTGGGCGCCTTTCACACGGAAGACCCCTGGCAGCAGGCCCACTGGACGCGGTTGAAGGAAGCCCAGCAGGACTATCTGGACAAGCTCTCCACCGTCCGGCGCCTGACCCTCTCCGGGCAGGCCAAGGAGGCCTTTGCCGCCTACCACTCCTCCCTGCGGCCCGCCTTGGCCCATTGGGAAAAGGAGCTGCAAGCCTCCTATGAGTTCAACCAGCAGGCGATCACCCGCTTTTGCGAGGAGACGCGCCAGGAGGCCGGCATCGGCACCATCGGCGTCATCGTGGGCATCCTGGGGGTGCTGGCCATCGGCGCGGCGACAGAGCTGTTCCTGGTCCGCCCCGTGAACCAGACTCTGCGCCAGACCGGCGACGACCTGGGAGCGGGAGCTGACGAGATGCTCCGCGCGGCGGAGCAGGTTTCCTCCTCCAACCAGCTTTTGGCCAATGGGGCGAGCCAGCAGGCCGCCTCCCTGGAGCAAATCGGCGCTTCCCTGGACGAGATCGGCGGGGCCACGCGGGCCAACGCGGAGAGCGCCCGCAAGGCCCAGGACCTTTCCGGCGAGGCCCGGCAGGCGGCGGAAGGCGGCGCGGCCCGCAACGCCGAGATGCAGGAATCGATGCAGGCCATCCGCGAGGCCGGGCTGGAGATGGAGGAAGCCATCGTCGGCATCCGCAAGTCGAGCCAGGAGGTCTCCAAGATCGTTCGGGCCATCGACGAGATCGCCTTTCAAACGAATATTTTGGCCCTCAACGCGGCGGTGGAGGCGGCCCGTGCCGGGGAGGCGGGGGCGGGCTTCGCCGTCGTGGCGGACGAGGTGCGGAACCTGGCCCAGCGCAGCGTCGCCGCCGCGAAGGAAACCGCCCGCCTGATCGACGCGGCTTCCGTCCAGAGCAACCGGGGCGTGGCCGCCAATGCGAAGGTTTCCGCCAGCGTGGCCCGGATCACGGAGAAATCGGCCATCGTCGGCGAAGGCCTCGACCACATCGTGGGGAAGGTGCGGGAAGTCGATTCCCTTATCGGTTCCATCACGACCTCCTCCCAGGACCAGCACGCGGGCCTGGAAGAGATCCGGCGGGAGGTCATCCAGCTGGACCACGTCACCCAGGCCAACGCCTCCACGGCGGAGGAGACCGCTGCCGCCGCCGAGGAACTCAACGCCCAGGCCTCCGAGCTGCGGGAGCTGGTGAAAGTCCTCCGTACCCTGGTGGGCACGAAGTCCGTTGCCAAACCCCAGCCCTCCGCCCGTTCCGCCGGGCCTTCCTATGCCTCCACCGTGGGCACGCCCCTTCCGCTGGCATTTCAGCGGATGGACGTGGTGCCCCCTCCGCCGCCCGCTTCCTTCCCGCATGAGGCGCCGCGCCGCCCTGTCACCTCTCCCGACGACGAGTTCGTCGACATGTAGTGGAAACGAAAAACCCCGCGCCGCCGAAGGGGCGACGCGGGGGTGGGAATGGCTACTCCCGGATTAAGGACGGGGGCCGCCGGGGCCGGGAGGGCGCGGCAGGGTATCCAGGATCTTCTTCTGCTCCGGCGTCAGCAGGGGCAGGGCCTTGGCCTTGGCGCCTTCGATGATCTTCTTGGCCGCCTCATGCTTCTCCGTGCGGTTCTTTTCCAGCGCGGTCACCGCGTCCGCGACGATCGGACGCAACTTTGTCTTTTGATCGTCCGTCAAGGAAAGGAGCCGGGTCAGATGGTCCAGCACCGCGTCAGGATTTAAGGCTTCCGGGCCATGGCCGAAACCGGGCCCCGGGCCGGGGCCGTGCATGGGGCCGAAACCGGGACCGCCAGGGCCAGGGCCGGGGCCGTGCCGTTCGGCGAAGGCGGGGCAGCCCTTGCCATCGGGACCGCCATGGTGGCAGAAGAAATGGTGGTGTCGTCCGCCGACGAAGTGGATGAGGAGGATCGCCAGGATCACCACGTTCAAGACGAGGTTGATCAGGCCCAATTTGGCGCCGCAATCGCAGCGTTTGCCTTCAGAGGTGTCGCTCATGCTCGATAAGACGCCGGACCGGCGGAGCGGTTACACCTTTTTGTGGGCTTGGAGAAGAAAGAGGGGGAAGCGAAGGTTAAGCCGGGCGGCTTGCCCGCAAAGCCAGGTCGGTCACAAAAGCGGCTCGTTCGGCCCGCGAGAGTCGCTTTGAGGGGGATCCGAGGCAGGAGGCGTCGATCAGATCGATGAATATTTGGGCGTACAGGATGGGGTTTCCTGCGCGGAAACGGTTCATTTTTTGTAATTTTCCAATGCTGTTGGACAGCTTGTATATCAGTGTTTGCTCTAGTCTTTCGATTCGAAGCTGTGTCGAGTCGGTGGGATCGACTGTGGAGAGAGCGGGAAATGTCTCCTGCAAAGACAGGCGTTCTTTGACGATGGCGGAAAGGGCGACCTCAAGAGTGGGGGAGTTTTCCTGGCATTCTTCGACGGTGACGATGAGCCGCTTGAGCTCCCTTTCCCTGATGAGGAGGTAGAGCTCTTTTTTTGTGGTCGTATCCAAGAGGGCCTTGATTTGATTCTGGCATCTGATCTTCTGCTGCGTGGCTTCCATGATGTGGGAGCGAGAGCTGGGAAACATGGGGCCTTAGGTCGTGGCCGATTCGTGGATCTTGGCCTTTTTGGCTTTATCGGGGGAGAGGTAGCCGTGTTCGACCAGCATTTGGGAGAGATAGGCCGATATCATGCGGGCCGTCCGTTTGCTGTCGTCGGAAACGCCTTGGGCAATTCGGCCCGTGGCCGCCAGGCCGACGCCGATGGCGTTCGGGTTGATCAGGGCCCCCGGCGTGGCGCCGCTGCCGCCGGTTGTGGTGAAGGTGAATGCGGGAACGGTGTCGGAAACGGAAAGGTCGTAGACTTCGACCGCCGTTTCCATCTTGGTTCCACCGGCGCCGCACCCAAAGAATACCCGCATGGCGCGGCTACCCTGATTGATGCGGAGGAAGCGCCCTTGCACGAGCCAGGCGGGCTGAGGGGTGGATGCGTTCCGGTCGATGCCTCCTTTTTCCGCGGGAAGGCCCAGTTTCCCGATCGATTTGCAGAGCGCCTTGCTGAGGTCGTCGGCCACTTGCTTTTGGAAGGCGGACATTTCCTCGCCCTCGCGGTCGGCGTTCACTTTTGCTCCTTCGAACGAAAAGTTGGAGACAATGATTTTCTGGGGCGCCTGGGCTTGGGATTGATGGGCGGTGGCGCTTTCTGGGTGGACGCTTACGGAGGCGCAGCCCTGGAGGAGCAGGCCGCCGAGGAGGAAAACAAAAAATGCCAATCTCATGGCCCGATCTTAAAGCGTGGCGCATCATTTTATGAAATATGATTTAAATCTAGATCAATAGCTTAAATATATTAATCTGGAGCCATGGAATTGCGGCATTTGCGTTACTTCGTGGCGATCGCCGAGGATCTGAATTTTTCCAAAGCGGCGCGGCGCCTGCACGTTTCCCAGCCGCCTCTTACCCAGGCGATCCAGAATCTGGAAAAGGAGCTGGGAGCGAAGCTCTTTGAGCGAACCAGCCGGAGTGTGCGGCTGACGGATGACGGCGTTTTTTTTCTGGAGCGCGCCCGCGGTATTTTGGGCCAGGTGACCAGGGCCGCCGATGATCTGCGGCTGCGCGGCAGCGGGAAAAAGGAAATTCTCCGCGTTGGATTTGCGGGGGGAGAGGCTTTTTTCCCCGCGACAATTCGACGTTTTAGGAAGCGCTTTCCTCAGGTCCATCTGGAGTTCATTCCTTCCACGGAACGCTTCTCCCGCGAGTTTCTTCAGGACGATGAGGCCGATTTGAACCTGGGCGCGTATTTTCCCCCGGACTCTCAATTTGACTCGCGGCTTTGGATCGAGGCGGAGCTGGTGGCGATGGTCTCGACGCGGCATCCGCTTGCCAAGAGAAAGCAGATTTCCATTGAGCAATTGAAAAACGAGCGGCTTTTGCTGCTGCCCGGCTTAGGCCGGGCGACCGATTTGGGGCGGGAAGCCCTTCAGTTTTGCCGGGAAATCGGAAGATTTGAGCCGAAGATCTATCGTCACTATGAGGATTCCCGTGTGACGGTCACCCTTGTGGCGGTGGAGGCGGGAGCGGCGGTGGTCAGCGCTTTCCAGGCTCTGGGAAATTTGCCGGAGGTGGTTTTTGTGCCGTTTCGCGAAAAAACGCCGAAGGTTCAGGCGGGGGTTGTTTGGCGTCGCGACCGCGCTACCCCCGCGTTGACGGCATTTCTCGACGAGCTGGAGGAGTCGATCCGGATGACGGCGGAAAATCGGCCTGGCGGACCTAAGTTTCAGAAGAACCTTTTGGCCAGTCCTTCTCAGAAGAAGGGGTATTCGAAAAGCGCGTGGTACGCGGACTGAGAAAAGAGTGGCGGAGCCAACGGGGCTCGAACCCGCAACCTCTGCCGTGACAGGGCAGCGCTCTAACCAATTGAGCTATGGCTCCTCAGAAAGGAGTGGCAAAAATAAGGCAATGCCGCGCCGTGGCAAGCTTAATAAACGATGGAACTGTAAACGGGCGTGTCGCCCAGCAGTTCCCGGCCTTTGAGGGGGGAAATTTCGACCAGAAAGGCCAGCTCGACGACGGTGGCTCCGGACTGGCGGACGAGGGCCGCTGCCGCCGCGGCGGTGCCGCCGGTGGCCAGGACGTCGTCGATGATGAGGACGCGCTCTCCGGGCTGGAAGGAGCCTTCGTTCAGGGAGAGGCAGCTGCTGCCGTACTCGAGCTTGTATTCGATTTCCTGGCAGGGCGGGGGGAGTTTGCCCTTTTTGCGGATGGGGACCATGCCGATGCCCAGGATGTTGGCCACGGCGCCGGCGAAGATGAAGCCGCGCGCGTCGATGGCGGCGACTTTCTCGATGCTTTTGCGGTGGTAGCGCTCGGTGAAGAGGGTGATGGCGAGGCGGAAGAGCTGCCCGTCGTTCAGGATGGGGCTGATGTCCCGGAAGAGGACGCCGGGGGTGGGAAAGTCCGGGACGGTGCGGATGTTGTCTTTTAACCGCTCGATGCCGCTGCGAAAGGAGACGCTCATACGATTTTCCGGCCTTTGTCTTTCTTTTCGATGGCTTTGAGGATTTTGCGCAGGCCGATGTTTTGGAGCTGGCGGATGCGCTCGCGGGTGACTTTGAATTTTTTCCCGATTTCCTCGAGGGTCATCTCTTTCTTGTCGTCCAGGCCGAAGCGGAGGGCGATGATGCGGCGCTCGCGCTCGTCCAGGAGGGGGAGCTGGTCCATGACGGTCTTGCGCAGGTTGCTGTTCTGCATCAGGTCGTAGGGGGTCAGGGCGCTTTCGTCTTTTACGATTTCGCCCAGGCTGGCGCTGTCTTCGTCATGGCCGACTTTGGCGTCCAGGGAGGCGGGGCGGATGGCGGCGGTGCGGAGCTGGGTGACTTTGGCGGGGGTGATGCCCAGTTCTTCGGCCAGTTCTTCGTCGGTGGGGTCGCGGCCGAATTCTTCGGCCAGCTGCATGGCGATGCGGCGGAGGCGGGCGATTTTGTCGACGAGGTGGACGGGGAGGCGGATGGTTTTGCTCTGGTTGGCCAGGGCGCGCTTGATGGATTGTTTGATCCACCAGGCGGCATAGGTGCTGAGTTTGCCGCCTTTGGCGGGGTCGAAGCGGTCGACGGCTTTCATGAGGCCGATGTTCCCCTCGGAGATGAGGTCGAGGAGGGGGAGGCCGCAGTTGGTGTAGTCGTGGGCGATTTTGACGACGAGCCGCAGGTTGGCGGTGATCATCTGCTGGCGGGCGGCCATGTCGCCCTTTTTGATCTTTTTGGCCAGCCGGACTTCGTCTTCCCGGGTGAGGAGGGGGATTTGCCCGATCTCCCTGAGGTAAAGTTTGATTCCTGTCTCGCTATCGTCGCCGAAGGGCATGGGGATGGTCTTCTGGAAAAAAAGGGATGAAAGACGGGTGCGCGACTCTATCTCAAATGCGTAAAAAGCGTCAACTCGTCAAAATGGCGACGGTGGTTTCTCCGTAGCGGCGGTGGAAGAGGGGGGTCCAGCCGGGCAGGTCCGGAAGGTCGCGGCCGCTGAAGAATTCCCAAATAAAGGCGCCTCCGGGGGCCAGCCAGGGCCGGAGGAGGCCGGGGAGGGGGGAGGGGGGGGCCTGGGCCTCTTTTTCGTAGGGGGGATCGGCGAAGATGAGGTCGAAGGGGCGGGGCGTTCCGCGCAGGTAGGAGAGGGCGTCGGCCTGAATGACCTGGCCTTGTGTTTCCAGGCGGCAGTGGGCGAGGTTTTCCGTGATGGTGCGGCAGCCGTTGCGCTCTTTTTCGACGAAGACGGCTTCCCGGGCGCCGCGGCTGAGGGCTTCGATGCCCAGGGCGCCGGTGCCGGCGTAGAGGTCCAGGACGCGGGCGCCAGGGACGCGGGCGCCCAGGCTGGAGAACATGGCCTGCTTGATGCGGTCCTGGGTGGGGCGGAGGGTGACGCCCTTCGGCGTCTTGAGGTGGAGGCCGCCGGCGCTCCCGGCGACGACGCGGAGGGACATTACGGGGTGGGCGCGGGGGTGGGGGGAGCCGGGGCCGGAGGAGGCGTCTTTGGCTGGAAGGAGTGGAGGCGTTCCGGCAGTTCGACTTTGGTGTGGGTCAGGGTGCCGGTGAGGATGAAGGTGAGGATTTGGCCGCCGTCCGGGCCGGGGGAGGGGGAGAGCTGCCCGGCCAGGATGGAGGGAAGCTGGCGGGAGAGTTCCGGCAGGAGGGTGAGTTGGACGGGGAGGCGCAGGGTGCCGTCCGGCTCGACGGAGCCGGGGCCGGTGCTGGCCAGCTCGAAGTTGACGGCTTTCAGGTCGAAGGAGGTGATGGCCACGCGGCCGTCGGTGACGGAGAAGTCGCCCTGGCATTGGGTGAAGTCTGGCTGGGCGAGGTCTTTGATGCCGAGGGTGGCGGCGAGGGCCTGGACGAATTCGACGTGGATGAGCTGGCCGTTGGAGATGGTGAAGCTGCCCTGGGCGTCCCAGGCTTCCGTGGCGCGGACGGGGTCGTAGGTGGCGCGGCCGGTGAGGCGGAGGTCGAGGGCGCCGGAGAGGACGTCGGGCTGGGCGACGACGGTTTTGAGCAGCTCGTTGAGGTCGAGGGAGGTGGCCTGGAGGGAGAAGTCGCACGGGAGTGCGGGGGCGTTGCGGGCGGCCTGGGCTGAGCCGCTCCATTGGCCGTGGTAGGCGGTGCCCAGGATCTTGGAGAGGCGGAAGAAGCCGTCGCCGTAGGCGTAGGTGCCTTCCAGGTTGGCGGCCTGGAGGTTCTTGAGGGTGAGGGCCTGGGCGCTGAATTGGCCGGAGGCGCGGAGGGCGCCGTGGTTGCGCTCCAGCCGCCCGCCGTGCTGGACGCCGTCCAGGCTCAGGAGGGGATGGCCGTCCGAGCCGACGACGCGGATGGAGCCGTCCTCGATGGCCAGGGATTTGATGCTCAGGCGGAGGTTTTCGAAGAAGTCGGTGGGGACGGGGGAGTTGTCCGGCGGCGGGAAGAGGAGGCGGCCGTCCGGGCCCTGCTCCAGGGAGAGGACGGGCTTTTCCAGGATGAGCTGGTGGAGGAGGAGGCGGTGCTGGAAGAAGAGGGCCAGCGGCGCGTAGGTGGCGGTGACCGCCGGGGCGGCGATGAGGGTGCCTTCCCGGCGGGAGGAGGGGTTGGCCGCCCGGGGGTTAAGCAGGGAGATGCCTTTGACGACGTTGGCCCGGAGGGCTTCCGCCTGGATGGGCAGGCCGACGGCGGCGGAGGCGTAGGTGAGGACGGAGTGGCGGGTCCCCGAGAGGTTCAGATAGAAATTGAGGGCGAAGAGGAAGATTGCTACGACTGCGATGCCCAGCGCGGCCACGGTCAGGATCCCCCGGAATAAGCGCAGCGCCATCCGCATTTCATAGCCGCCCTCCGCTCCCCTTCGCAACCATGAATCGCACCTGCATTATTTTGAACCCCGCCGCGCGCGGGGAACGGGCGGGCCAGCTGGAGGTGAAGCTCCGGGCCCTGGCCCCGGATGCCGACCTAAAGCGGACCTCCGCCTCGGGCGACGCCCGCCTCCAGGCCGCCCGTGCGGTGGAGGAGGGTTACCGGGTCATCGTGGCCGCCGGAGGGGACGGGACGGTGAACGAGGTGGTCAACGGCATCGACGGGGCGCATGACCGGGTGACGCTGGGCATCCTGCCGGTGGGGACGGTCAACGTTTTTGCCCTGGAGCTGGGGATTCCCAACTCCTTGGAAAAGGCCTGGGAGGTGGTCCGCCGGGGGCGGGAGCGGCGGATCGACCTGGCCCGGGCCAACGGGCATTACTTTGTCCAGTTGGCGGGCATCGGCTTCGACGCCCAGGTGGTGGAGAAGAACGACTGGGGGATGAAGAAGCTGCTGGGCCCCCTGAGCTATGTCCTGACAGCCGCGCAGATGATGGCGCAGAAGCCGCCCCGGCTCACGGTGCGGACGGAGACGGTGGAGCATGAGGGGGCCTTTGTCCTGCTGGGGAACGGGCGCTATTACGGCGGCCGTTTTTCGATGTTCCCGGAGGCCGACATGGAGGACGGCTTGCTGGATGTGTGCGTGTTTGAGCAGATGAATCCGCTGGCTCTGGCCCGCTACCTGCAAGGGGTGGCGACGGGGACGCATACGAAGATGGACGACGTCCGCTATTTCAAGGCCGCGCGGCTCTCCGTCACGGCGGAGGAGACGGTGCCGGTGGAAGTGGACGGGGAGATGCTGGGCCATCTGCCGTGCGAGTTCGGCCTGGCGCAGCGCGCGCTGCGGGTCCTGGCGCCGGAGCGCGGCGGTGGCTGAGAAGCCTTACGCCGCCGAGGACGGCGGCGTCCGCCTGGCCGTGCGGGTGACGCCCCGGGCGAGCCGGAGCGAGGCGGTGGGGGTGAAGGCGGGCTCCGACGGGCGGCCCGCGCTGCAAATCCGGCTGGCGGCCCCGCCGGTGGACGGCGCGGCGAATGAGGAGCTGGTGGCCTTCCTGGCCGACGCCTTGGACGTACGGAAAGGGGACGTGGCGCTGCGCTCCGGGAAGTCGGGGCGGCTGAAGATGCTCTTTATCTCCGGCGATCCGGCGGCGTTGGCGGCGCGGTTGGAGAAATTGGTCTAGGGTTTTGCCGGCAGCGGCGGCGTGGCCGCGTAGACGGTGGGATCCGGCAGGCCGGCCAGGAGGAAGGCCTCCCGGCGCTCGACGCAGGTGCCGCACTCGCCGCAGTGGACCTCCCCGCCGATGTAGCAGGACCATGTTCGGGCGAAATCGACTCCGGCCTCGTGCCCCGCGCGGGCGATCTGGGCCTTCGTCATGGCGATGAAGGGGCGCAGGACTTCGATGCCCGCGTAGGTGCCCAGCCGGATGGCGTCGCCGATGGCCTTCATGAAGTCCTCCCGGCAGTCGGGGTAGATGGCGTGGTCGCCGGAATGGGCGGCGATGACGAGGGCCTCCGCCTCCCGGCTTTCCGCGAGGCCTGCGGCGATGGCCAGCATGATGCCGTTGCGGAAGGGGACGACGGTCTGCTTCATCGACTCCTCCTCGTAATGGCCCTTCGGGATCTCCCCGCCGGACTGGAGGAGGTCCGACTTGAAGTGCCGCCCGATGAAGTCGAGGGGGATGACTTGGTGGGGGACGCCGAGCTTTTGGGCGTGCCAGGCGGCCATGGGGATTTCCCGCGCGTTGTGCTTGGCGCCGTAGTCGAAGGAAAGGGCGAGAACGAGCTGGTGCTCCTTCCGCGCGGCGTAGAGGGCGGAGACGGAGTCCATCCCGCCGCTGACGAGGACGGCGGCTTTCATGCGGGGGGACTACTTTTTGCCGTGTTCCGCCGTGACGGTCAGGCGGATGCCGCCGCGGGAGGCGAAGACGCCGGTGATCTGCGCCCAGCTGGGGGAGCAGGCGGCGACGAAGTCGGCCAGGATGCGGTTGGTGACGCTCTCGCAGAAGGCGTTCTGGCTCCGGTAGGAGGAGAGGTAGAACTTGAGGGACTTCGTCTCGACGCAGAGCTTGGCGGGGCGGTATTCGATCTGGAGGGTGCCGAAGTCGGGCTGGCCGGTGACGGGGCAGAGGGAGGTGAATTCCGAGGTCTCGAAGCGGACGGTGTAGCGGCCCTTCGGGGTCGGGTTGGGGAAGGTTTCCAGCTTGGCGTCGCCGGGGGTGGCGGGCATCCGCATTTCCGAGCGGCCGAGGAGGGAGACGTTGCCGGGGCGTTTGGAGGCCATGGTTTATTCCTGTTCAGGCTTGGTTTCGGGCGCGGGCTTGGAAGCCGCTTTCTTGCCCTTGGCGGCGGCGCCTTTTTTGGCCTTCGGCTCGCGGGGCTCGAATTCGAAGCCGGTCTTGCCGTCTTCCTTGATGACGAGGTAGGCGGAGAAGCGCCGCTTGGTGCGCTGGGAGATGAAGTTGTTCAGGAGGTCGGTCTTCTTCGTGGCCAGGAGCTTGGCGACCTGCTCCCGCGTCATGTCCTGCATGAGGATCTTTTTCCCGACCTTGAATTTGCAGGTGGGGTTTTCCTTCAGGGCGTTTTCGCAGATGTAGGAGAGGGTGCCCTCGAAGACGCGGCCGCCGCAGACGGGGCAGTTGCCCAGGGGCTCGGCGGTGGCGGTGTCGATGGCCTCCATGCCGGGGGTGGCGGCGGAGTCTTCGTAGACGAACTCGATCTTGTTTTCCGCGTTGAGCTTCAGCGCGGCGCTGAAGGGGCGGCCCAGGCGGCTGCGGAAGCCGGTGAGGGGGCCCAGGAAGCGCTTTTCCAGGAGCTGCGCGGCCTCCTGCGGCTCCAGGAGCCGCCCGGCGACGTATTTGCTCATGCGGAAGGCGGCGTCCGGCGTCTGGTAGAAGCGGAGGGTCTCGATCATCGGCTCGCCGTTGGGGCCTTTGCCGGGGAAGGGCTTGGAGTGGGTCTCCGTCTCCTCGAAGTTGCGGGCGTTTTCGACGATGTGGCGGGTGAGGTCGGTGATCTCCCGCATGAAGGTGCCGCGGTCGATCTTGCCTTCCTCCATCTGCTTGAGCTTGTGCTCCCACTCGCCGGTCATTTCCGGGGAGGTGAGGGCGGGGATGCCGGTGGCGCGCAGCAGCTCCATGAGGGCGATGGCCTTGGGCATGGCCAGGAGGTCGCGGCCGTCCCGCTGGACGTATTTTTCGAGGATGAGGCCCTCGATGATGGCGGCGCGGGTGGCGGGGGTGCCCAGGCCCTTTTTGCCCATGGCCTCGCGGAGCTGCTCATCCTCGACGAGCTTGCCCGCGCCTTCCATGGCGGAGAGGAGGGTGGCTTCCGAGTAGTGGGCGGGGGGCTTGGTGGTGAAGGGGCGGACTTCGACTTCCCGCGTGGCGACGTTTTCGCCCTCCTCGACGGGGACGGTGTTGGCCTCGCTGTCCGCGCCCAGGTCGGTGCGGCCGTAGATGGCCTGCCAGCCGGGGTCGCGCAGGATCTTGCCCTCCGTCTTGAAGGGGTGGCTCTCCACGCGGGTGATGCGGGTGACGACTTCGTAGCGGGCGGCGGGGAAGAAGACGGCGATGAAGCGCCGGGCGACCATCTCGTAGACCTTGAACTCGAACTCGTCGAGGGTGTCCGGGGCTTTGCCGGTGGGGATAATGGCGAAGTGGTCGGAGACGCGGCTGTTGTCGAAGACGCGCTTGATCTGGGTGACCCAGCCGGATTCCAGGGCGGTCTTGGCAAACGGGGCCAGGCTGGGGGCGGTCATGGCCTGGAGGACCGATTTGACGGTGGGGAGGTAATCCTCCGGCAGGTGGCGGGAATCGGTACGCGGGTAGGTGAGGACCTTGTGCCGCTCGTAGAGGGCCTGGGCGACCTGGAGGGTCCGCTTGGCGGAGAGGCCGAAGCGGCCGTTGGCCTCCCGCTGAAGGGTGGTGAGGTCGAAGAGGCCGGGGGAAAGCTCCTGGCGGGGCTTGCGCTCTTCGGTGACGATGACCGGTCTTCCCCTCGCAGGCGGCGCGGATGGCCTCGGCCTTGGCTTGGTCCCAGAGGCGCTCGGCCTTGGCTCCTTCGTCCTCTTCTTTGTCGCTTTTCTTGAAATTCTCGTCGAACCAGCGGCCGGAGTAGCTGCCGGACTTTGCCTGGAAGGTGCCGTGCAGTTCCCAGTAGGGGCGGGGCTGGAAGTCGCGGATTTTCAGGTCGCGCTCCACCAGGAGGGCCAGGGTGGGCGTCTGGACGCGGCCGACGGTGGTGAGGACGAAGCCGCCGTCCTTGGAGTTGAGCGCGGTGAGGGCGCGGGTGCCGTTGATGCCGATGAGCCAGTCGCTCTCCGAGCGGGCGACGGCGGCCTGGCCCAGGGGCTCCATGTCCTTGCCGGGGCGCAGCCGGGAGAAGCCTTCCCGGATGGCGTCCGGGGTCATGGACTGGAGCCAGAGGCGCTGGACGGGCTTGTTCGAGCCGCAGTGCTGGAGGATGTAGCGGAAGATGAGTTCCCCCTCCCGCCCGGCGTCGCAGGCGTTGATGAGGCGGTCGACGTCGGGGCGCTTGATGAGTTTCTTGAGAACGGCCAGGCGGGCCTTGCTCTTTTCGATCGGTTTGAGGTCGAAGGCCTCCGGCACCATGGGCAGGCTGGAGAAGCTCCAGCTGCGGTGGGCCTTGCGGTAGTCTTCCGGGAGGGTCAGCTCCAACAGGTGGCCGACGGCGGAGGAGATGACGTAGTCGTCGTTCTCGTAGTAGTCGCTCTCTTTCTTGAACTTGCCGAGGACGCGGGCGAGGTCGCCGGCCACGCTTGGCTTCTCGGCAATGATGAGGGCTTTGGGCATTACGCTTGGGAATCGGTGCGGACGAAGAGCTTGCCGGGGAGCTGCCGGACGAGCCTCTTCATTTCGAGGCGCAGCAACGTAGAGAAGACCTGGCCCGATGGCAAACCGCATTTTGCAATGAGGGTGTCGACGGGGGTTTCGTCCTCCGCGAGGGCGTCGAAGACGGCCTGTTCCTGCGGGTTGAGGCCTTCCGGTGCGGGACGCGGCGCGGTGACGGACTCCCGGGGGAGGAGGAACTCGATCTCCGAGAGGATGTCGCCGATGTCCTCGACGAGGCGCGCGCCTTCCTTGATGAGCTTGTGGCAGCCGCGTGCGTGCGGGCTGTCGACGCGGCCCGGCACGGCGAAGACCTGCCGCCCCTGTTCCAGCGCCTGGCGGACGGTGATGAGGGCGCCGCTTTCCAGCCCGGCCTCCACGACGAGGACGCCGAAGGAGAGGCCGCTGACGATGCGGTTGCGCAGGGGGAAGTTTTGCCGTTCCGGCCGGGTGCCCAGGGAAAATTCCGAAAGGAGGCAGGAGCCGGGGGAGGAGGCGATTTTTTCCGCCAGTTCCAGGTTTTCCGGCGGGTAGATATGGTCGACGCCGGTGCCCAGGACGGCCCAGGTGGGGCCTTTGGCGGCCAGGGCGCCCATGTGGGCGGCGGTATCGATGCCGCGGGCCAGGCCGGAGATGACGGGGACGCCGGCGTAGGCCAGCTGGTAGCTGAGTTTGCGCGCGGTTTCCACGCCGTAGTGGCTGGTGACGCGGGAGCCGATGACGGCGACGCCGGGGCGCCATTTTTGCGGGATGGCGCCGCGGACGTAGAGGACGGCGGGCGGGTCGTAGATTTCCCGCAGGGAGGAGGGGTAGCGGGGATCGTCGATGTGGAGGAGGGTGGCGCCGGAGGCTTCCGCCTTGGCCAATTCGGCCTGGGCCAGTTCCCCGTCCCCGCCGGAGCGGATGGAGCGGGCGGCCTCCGGGCCGATGCCCTCGACGCGGCGCAGGTCGGCCTCCGTGGCGGTGAAGATGTTCTGCGCGTCGCCGAAGCGTTCCTTCAGCCGCCGCATCCGCACGGGGCCGACGTGCGGGATGAGGGCGAGGGTGAGGTTGGCCTCCAGCGGTGTCATGCGGGGCGGGAGACGAGGGTGAGGAGGTGGTCGATTTCTTCCTGGGGGACGCCGTCGACGATCTCGGCCCGGCCGATGGCGGAGAGGAGGATCCACCGGGCAGCGCCTTTCTTGTCCCGGCCCAGGGCGGCCAGGACTTTTTCCCGGTTGAGGCCGGCGTGGTGGGTGGGAAGGCCGTGGGCCTTGAGGGCGGCTTCGACTTCCGCGACGGCGGCGGGGTCGAGGTCGTGCATGCGGGCGGAAAGGTGGGCGGCGGCGCGCATGCCGATGGCGACGGCCTCCCCGTGGAGGAGGGTGCCGTAGCCCGCCGCGTTCTCCACGGCGTGGCCCAGGGTGTGGCCGAAGTTGAGGAGCGCGCGGGCCTCGCCGGTCTCCCGCTCGTCCTCGGCCACGATGCGGGCCTTGATGGCGGCGCAGCGGGCGATGAGGGCGGGCAGGTCGGCCTCCGGGGGCGGACCCTGGCGGAGGCGGGTGAAGAGGTCGGGGTCGGCGATGAGACCGTATTTAATGACTTCCGCCATGCCCGCGGCCAGCTCGCGGGGGGGAAGGGTGCGGAGGGTTTCCGTATCGGCCAGGACGGCGCGGGGCTGGTGGAAGGCGCCGACGAGGTTTTTTCCCTCCGGCAGGTTGACGCCGGTCTTGCCGCCGATGGAGCTGTCGACCATGGCCAGGAGGGTGGTGGGCAGGCCGATCCAGGAGACGCCGCGCAGGTAGGAGGCGGCGACGAAGCCGGCCAGGTCACCCACGACGCCGCCGCCCAGGGCCAGGACGGTGTCCTTCCGGGAGAGGCCTTTTTGGGCCAGGAAGGAAAGGAGGGCGGCGGCCTGGTCCAGGGTCTTGGAGCCCTCGCCGCCGGGGACTTCGGCGATGAAGCATTGGCGGCCGCTTTGCTCGATGGAGGCCCGGAGGGCGGGCAAGAGGGGGCGGAGGGCGGCGTCGGCGATGACGGCCGCCTTGGGGCCCGCGTGCAGGGCGGAGAGGGTTTTCCCTACTTCCGCCAGGAGGCCGGAGCCGACGCGTACTATATAGGAGGAGGCCGCCAAGGGGACGGAGACTTCCTGGAGGGGCATGGGGGCCACAATCCTTTCCGGGGCTTTTCCCGTCAAGCTTGGTTGCGGAGCGGCTTTCGTTGGCGCATGATTCCCGTTCGCCGTCATGCCGCATCCGCTCGCCGTCGACCTGACCTCCTACCAGAAGGGGAATTACCAGTGGCGCGCCGCTTTCCTGCGGGTGCCGGCGCTGGCGCTGGCCTTGGCGATCGGCCACGGCTGCGGCCAGCCTGCGGCGGGGGTGTTGGGCTGCGCGGCGGCCCTTTCGGCCGGTTTCGGCGGGATGCGGCAGGTGCGCGGCTCCCGTCTGCTGGCGATGATGTGGACCGTGGGAACGATGGCCGCCGCCGCGTGGCTGGGAACGGTCTGCGGCCACACGCACGGCGCTGCGCTGGCGGTGACGGCCCTGGGCGGATTCGTCTGCGGACTGGTCGTCGTTTATAATGACGACCTTGGCTGGATCGCCATCCAGGGGGTCATCGCGCTCCTTTTGGCGACCAATTTTCCCAGCTACGGCGAGATGGGCGCGGCGCGCAGCGTGGCCATTTTGGCGGGCGGGGCGCTTCAGGTGGGGGTGCTGTTGCTCCTTTGGCGTTTCCTGGGCATTTCCCGGCGGGGGCCGGAGGAAGGCGGGATGCCGGTGCCGCCCCAGCCCTGGCGGGAAGCCTGGGCGGAGTTCCGGCAGTCCTGGGTCTTCACATCCGTCGCCTTCCGCTACGCGCTGCGGCTGGCCCTGACGCTGATGCTGGCCATCGGCCTGGCGCGTTACCTGGGCCTGCAGAACGGCTACTGGCTGCCGATGACGACGCTGCTGGTCCTCAAGCCCGATTTCTACCGCACCTACGCCATGGGCGTGCAGCGGTCGGTGGGGACGCTGCTGGGGGTCGGCCTGGCTTCCGTTATCGCGGAGTGGCTGGCCCCCGGGCCGGAGGCCGCGATGGGGCTGGCCGTGGGCTTTGGCCTTTTGGTTTACGCGTTGCAGAAGGTGAACATGGTCCTTTTTTGCATGATGCTGACCTCCTACGTGGTCTTTCTCATTTCCCTGACGGGGATGGCGGAGGGGGAGGTGACGGTGCACCGCCTGATCAACACGGTGCTGGGCTGCGGGCTGGCGATGGGCTCCCGGTTCATCGGCCTGCGGCTCCTGCGGTGGCGCGGGAAAAGGCTTGTCCCGTCCGGACCCACGCCGTAACAAGGAGGCCCTTTTTATGGCCGAGTCCCAAATCGACGTTGCCTATGTGGCCCATCTGGCCCGCCTGAAACTGAGCCCGGAGGAGACGGCCCGCTACGAGAAGCAGCTGGGCGACGTCCTCCACTACGTCGCCGCCCTGCAGAAGGCGGACGTTTCCAAGGTCGCCCCGCCGGAGGACGATCCCGCCTACGAGAACAACCTGCGCGAGGACGCGGAGCGCCCCAGCCTGCCGCTGGAAGCGGCGCTGAGCAACGCGCCGGAGCAGGGCAACGGGCTCTTCATGGTGCCGAGGATGGTCGAATGAGCGGCCTGGCTTTCGAGAACGTCGTCTCCCTCCGCGCCAAGCTGGCGAAGAAGGAAGTCTCCCCCGTCGAGGTGACGGAGGCGCTCCTGGAGCGCATCTCCCAAGTCGACCCGAAGGTGAAGGCCTACAATTACCTGAACCCGGAGTCGGCGCTGGAGCAGGCCAGGAAGGCCGACGTCTCCCTGCCCCTGGGCGGCGTGCCGATCGCGGTGAAGGACGTCATCAACGTCACCGGCGAGCCGTGCACCTGTTCCTCCACGATTTTGCGGGGCTACGTCGCCCCCTACGACGCGGCGACGATCGAGAAGCTCCGCGCCGCGGGCGCCGTCCTCCTGGGCCGGACGAACATGGACGAGTTCGCCATGGGTTCCTCCACGGAAACCTCCGCCTGGGGCCCGACGCACAATCCGTGGGACCTGGAGCGGATCCCCGGCGGCTCCAGCGGCGGCTCGGCCGCGGCGGTCGGCGGGCACGAGGCCTTTGCGGCCCTCGGCTCCGACACCGGCGGCTCCATCCGCCAGCCCGCCGCGCTGACCGGCTGCGTCGGCCTCAAGCCGACCTACGGCCGCGTCTCCCGCTACGGCCTCACCGCCTTCGCTTCCAGCCTGGACCAGATCGGGCCGTTCACGAAGACGGTGGCCGATTCCGCCCTCCTCCTGGAGGTCCTTTCCGGCCATGACAAGCGGGACAACACCAGCGCCCCGCGCCCCGTTCCCAATTACTCCGCCGCCCTGACCGGCGACGTGAAGGGCCTGCGCCTGGGCGTGCCGAAGGAATATTTCATCAAGGGCATCGACCCGGAGGTGGAGAAGGCCGTGCGCGACGCCATCGCCCAGTTCGAAAAGCTGGGCGGGGAGGTCGTCGAAGTCTCGCTGCCCCACACGGAATACGCCGTGGCGGTCTACTACATCGTGGCCACGGCGGAGGCCTCCGCCAACCTGGCCCGCTTCGACGGCGTCCGCTACGGCCGCCGCCCGCCCGGCGCGGCCGACGTGATCGGCCTCTACGGCCAGACCCGCGAGGCCTTCGGCCAGGAGGTGAAGCGCCGCATCATCCTGGGCACCCACGTCCTTAGCTCCGGCTACTACGACGCCTACTACAACCGCGCCCAGAAGGTCCGCCAGCTCCTGCGCCAGGACTTCGAGGCCGCCTTCAAGCAGTGCGACGTGATCCTGACCCCGACCTCCCCCACCGCCGCGTGGAAGCTCGGGGAGGTGAGTGACCCGCTCCAGATGTACCTGGCCGACATCTTCACCATCGCCGTCAACCTGGCGGGCATCTGCGGCCTCTCCCTGCCGTGCGGCTTCACGTCGAAGAAGCTGCCCATCGGCCTCCAAGTCCTCGGGCCGATGTGGGGGGAGGAGACCGTCCTCCGCGCCGCCCACGCCTACGAGCAGGCCACCGCCTGGCACAAGGAACTCCCGCCCCTCTAAACCCATGGAATACGAAGCCGTCATCGGGCTGGAAGTCCACTGCCAGCTCAACACGCAGACGAAGATGTTCTGCGGCTGCCGCAACGAATACGGCGCGGTGCCGAACACCCACCTCTGCCCCGTCTGCCTGGGCCTGCCCGGCGCCCTGCCGACGCCCAACGCCGTCGCCATCGAAAAGACGATCCTCACCGGCCTCATGCTGGGCTGCAAGATCGCCCCGCGCTGCAAGTTCGACCGGAAGAACTACTTCTACGCGGACATGCCGAAGAACTACCAGATCTCCCAGTATGACGAGCCCCTGTGCCTCGGCGGCGGGGTGAAGCTCTATCCCTTGGCCTTCCCCAAGGACGCGCAGAAGGACCCCCAGGCCAACGCGGGCCGGGTCGTCCGCCTGACCCGCATCCACCTGGAAGAGGACGTCGCCAAGTCGACCCACTACGAGACGCAGAGCGGCATCGACTTCAACCGCGCCGGCACGCCGCTGATGGAGATCGTCAGCGAGGCCGACCTCTCCACGCCGGAGGAGGCCTTCGCCTACCTCACCGCGCTCAAGCAGATCCTGGTCTACGGCGGCGTGAGCAACGCCGACATGGAGAAGGGCCAGCTCCGCTGCGACATCAACGTCTCCGTCCGCCCCGTGGGGCAGAAGGAATTCGGCACCAAGGTGGAGGTGAAGAACGTCAACTCCATCAGCGCCGTCCGCCGCGCGCTGCGCTATGAGATCGACCGCCAGATCGAGCAGGCCAAGGCCGGCGGCGTGCAGAAGCAGGAAACCCGCCGCTGGGACGACCCGCGCGGGCAGACCACCCTCATGCGGACGAAGGAGCAGGCGCACGACTACCGCTACTTCCCCGATCCGGACCTGATGCCCGTCCGCACCGACCACGGCCTCCACGCCGCGGCGGAAAAGATGCTGCCGGAATTGCCGGAGGCCAAGAAGGCCCGCCTCTCCCAGGACTACGGCCTTTCCGACTACCACGCCAGCGTGCTGGCGGCGGAAGTCTCCCTGGCCGCCTTCTACGAGAAGGCCGCCGCCGGGGCCAAGAACAAGGGCGCGGTGGCCAACTACCTCATCAACGACTACCTGGCCGTCTCCGACGACGTGGAGGAGATTCCCGTCCCGGCCGAGTACTTCGCCGACCTGGCCAACCTGGTCGAGGAAGGGAAGATCAATAACCGCCAGGCGAAGGAAGTCCTGGGCTACATGCTTTCCGAGAAGAAGAAGCCCGCCGACATCGTCGCGGAAAAGGGCCTGGCCCAGATGAGCGACACCGGCGCCCTGGAAAAGATCTGCGCGGAGGCGATCGCCGCCAACCCGCGCAGCGTGGCCGACTTCAAGGCCGGGAAGCTGACCGCCGTGAACGCCCTCAAGGGCTTCGTCATGAAGGCCACCAAGGGCCAGGCGAATCCCCAGGTCATCGACGAGCTGCTCAAGAAGAAGCTGACGGAAGCCTGACGCAGAGCGCCCGGAGCGGGGCGCGGAAATTCTTGCGAGAGGCCCTTGTCCCGGTCGATTCGTTTCGGTAGCTTGAAATAACGTTTAAGCGATTCCGTGCTGCTCAAGGACGATTACATCCTCGAATTACTAGTCCGCGAAGGGGTGATTGCCCATTCCGCGGCCGAGGCCGCCAAGACCGCCGCTTCCGGCAACGGCCATAGCGCTGTCGACGAGCTGGTCCGGCGCGGGGTCGTTTCCGATGTCGAGATCCTCCGCTTCCTGGCCTCCGACGCCGGGATGGAGATGCAGGAGACCGTCGGCCCGGTCTCGGAAGCCGCCCTGGCGATGGTGCCCAAGGCCGACGCGATCCGCCATGGCGTGGTCCCGGTCGACTTCCAGAACGGCGTCCTGCGGCTGGCGGTCAGCAATCCATACGACTTTGAGACGATCGAGGCGCTCCAGCAGCGGCTGAGCGTCGAGGTCTCCTGCGTGGCGGTGCCCAAGCGCCGGATCGAGGAGGCCATCGCGCAGCATTACGGCGGCACCGCCTCCTCCGCCGTGACGGTGGAGGACATTCCCCAAATGGAAGCCGTGGGAGAGGGGGACGCCCCCATTATCCAGATGGTCAACGAGATCATCCTGGAGGCCCACCGCCTGCGGGCCAGCGACATTCACCTGGAGCCCCTGGAAAAGCGCCTGCGCCTTCGTTACCGGATCGACGGCGTTCTCCAGGAGATGAAGGACCCGCCGAAGAAGCTCCAAGCCTCCCTGGTCAGCCGCCTGAAGATCATGTCCCGCATGAGCATCGCCGAGCGGCGGCTGCCACAGGACGGCCGCATCGAGATCCAAGGCGGGGGGCGAAGGGTCGACCTGCGCGTCTCGACGATCCCGACGCCCCACGGGGAGTCGGTGGTCATGCGTATTTTGGACAAGAGCAGCCTGACGCTGGGCCTGCCGGAACTGGGCTTCCTCTCCGACGACCAGGCCGTGATGGAGCGCCTCCTGGGCATGGCCGACGGCATCTTCCTGGTCACCGGCCCCACCGGCTCCGGAAAGACGACGACTCTCTACGGCTGCCTCCACCACCTGAACAAGCCGGACCGGAAGATCATCACGGTGGAAGACCCGGTGGAATACCAGCTTTCCGGCATCAACCAGGTGCCGGTGAACGAGGAGGTGGGAATGACCTTCGCCGCCGCCCTCCGCGCGATGCTCCGCCAGGCGCCGAACATCATCATGGTCGGCGAAATCCGCGACATGGAGACGGCCAGCATCGCCATCAACGCCTCCCTGACCGGCCACCTCGTCTTCAGCACCCTGCACACGAACGACGCGCCCGGGGCGGTGACTCGCCTCGTCGACATCGGCATCAAGCCCTTCCTGGTCTCCTCCTCCGTCCGCGCGATCATGGCCCAGCGCCTCGTCCGCCGCATCTGCGGCAACTGCCGGGAGCCCTACACGCCCAGCGAGGCGGAGATCCGCGCCCTGAACCTTACCGCCTCCCAGATGGAGGGGGCCAACTTCTCCCGCGGGCGCGGCTGCGAGAAATGCCGCGGCACCGGCTACAAGGGCCGCGCGGGCATCTTCGAGATCTTCCAGATCGACGACGAGATCCGCACCATGATCAACGACCGCCAGCCCCTGACCGCCATCCGCGCCCGGGCGCGGGCCCAGGGTATGCGGACCCTGCGGGAAGACGGCATCCGCAAGGTCCTCGTCGGCATGACGACGGCGGACGAGGTCATCTCCACCACCCTGGGGGACAAGGCGTGAACCCGCTGGCCTACCTCTCCCTCTTCAAGCACCGGGGCTACCTGGACGACGGGCAGGTCTCCCTTCTTTTGGCCGAGCAGAAGACCGGCGGCCGCCCCATCGCCGACCTGGTGGCCGACTTCGGCATCCTGCCGAAGGACGACCAATACCGCGTCCTGGCGGAGGAGCTGGGGATGCAGATCGTCGACCTCAACGCCTGCGTCTTCACCCCGGAGCTGCTCGCTGCCGTCCCAGCGGACGCCGTCCGCCTCTACGGCGCGCTGCCGGTCTATCAGGACGCCAGCTACCTCTACGTCGCCCTGCTCAATCCCCTGGACGGCCAGGCGATCGAGAACCTCCGCTTCGCCACCGGGCGGGAGGTGCAGGGCGTCGTCGCGCCGCCGGAGGCGGTGGAAGAGCTGATCCGCCGCTACTACGGCAGCGTGTCGGCGGAGGCCACGGGCGGGGAGGTGGACGAGCTGGTCGCCGGGCTGGGCAATCTGGCGGGAGCCTCCGGGGACAAGCTGGCGCTGGAGGGCGCCTCCGCCGCGCCGATCATCAAGTTCGTCAACACCGTCCTCTCCCAGGCCATCAAGGCGCGGGCCAGCGACATCCACTTCGAGCCGTTCGAGAACGAGTTCAAGATCCGTTACCGCGTCGACGGCGCGCTCTACGAGATGGCCCCGCCGCCGAAGAGCCTGGCCATCCCCATCGCCTCCCGCATCAAGGTGATGTCCAACCTGAACATCGCCGAGCGGCGCGTGCCGCAGGATGGCCGCATCCAGACGGTGCTGGGCGGCCGCGACGTCGACCTGCGCGTCTCCACGCTGCCCACCCAGTTCGGGGAGAGCGTGGTGCTCCGCGTCCTGGATCGCTCCTCCGTGAATCTGGACCTGGAGGCCCTGAGCATGCCCCCGGCCCTCTTCCAATACATCTGCCAGACCATCGAGAAGCCCAACGGCATCTTCATCGTCACCGGCCCCACCGGCTCCGGCAAGACGACGACCCTTTACTCCTGCCTGCGCCGGATCAACACCATCGACTCGAAGATCCTGACCGTGGAGGACCCGGTCGAATACGAGCTGGAGGGGATCATGCAGGTGGCGGCGCAGGAGGCCATCGGCCTCACCTTCGGCCGGGCGCTGCGCGCCTTCCTCCGCCAGGACCCGGACCGCATCATGATCGGCGAAACGCGCGACCTGGAAACGGCGCAGATCGCCATCCAGGCCTCCCTGACCGGCCACCTGGTCCTCACCACCCTGCACACGAACGACGCCCCCGGCGCCATCACCCGCCTCATCGACATGGGGGTGGAGCCCTTCCTCATCTCCTCCGCGCTGGAGGGGGTGCTGGCCCAGCGCCTCGTCCGCCGCATCTGCCCCGATTGCCGGACGCCCTACGAGCCTTCGGAGGCCGTGCTGGAGCAGCTCGGCCTGACCCCCTACGAGATCGCGGGGAAGAGCTTCTACTACGGCCGCGGATGCGAGAAGTGCCACCAGACCGGTTACCGGGGCCGAAAGGGCATCTACGAGCTGCTCGACGTCACCGAGCCGATCCGCGAGCTGATCACCCAGAGGGCCCCCTCCGTCGTCATTCGCCAGAAGGCGATCGAGTTGGGCATGGCGACCCTGCGCGCCGACGGCCTGCGCAATATCTTCGACGGGGAGACGACCCTCGAAGAGGTCTTGCGCTACACCTGATCTTCCGCCAAATCCTAACCACCCCTTCCCATGCCGAATTTCTCCTACACCGCGGTCAATCCGGACGGCCAGCAGGTTGACGGCCTGATCGAGGCCGCCGACCAGAACGCCGCGGCGGTCCAGATCAAGCAGATGGGCTACTTCCCCACCCGCGTGGTCCCGGCGGCGGAAGGGGCCGCGTCCGGCCAGGCGGAGCCCAAGGCCAAGCGCCGGAAACAGGGCGGGAAGGTGAAGTCGAAGGTCCTGACCGTCTTCACCCGCCAGCTGGCCACCCTGATCGGCGCCAGCCTGCCGCTCCTGCGCGCGCTGAAGACTTTGATCCGCCAGGAGCAGAATCCGGTGCTCAAGGAGACCCTCGTCAGCCTGGCCGACCAGGTGGAGGGCGGCAGCACCTTCTCCGAGGCGCTGGCGCAGCACCCCAACGTCTTCAGCAAGCTCTACGTCAACATGGTGAAGGCGGGCGAGCTGGGCGGCGTGCCGGAGGTTGTCCTGGCCCGTTTGGCCGAGTTCCAGGAGAAATCGGAGCGGATCAAGGGCCGCATCGCCTCCGCGATGGTCTACCCGCTTATCGTCCTTTTCATGGCGATGGTCATCCTGGTCTTCCTCCTCATCTTCATCGTTCCGCGCTTCGAGCAGATCTTCAAAGACATGTTCGGCGGCAAGCCGCTGCCGTGGCTGACCCAGGCCGTCATCGACATTTCCCGCCTGGTCCAGGACCACATCCTTCTGCTGCTGGTCCTGGTGGCGGCGGCGGTCGCCGGCATCCGGATCTTCATCCGCACGCCGAAGGGGGCCGTCCTCATGGACAAGGTGAAGCTGCGCGCGCCCCTCATCGGCCCCCTCATAACCAAGACGGCCATCTCCCGCGTCACCCGCACGCTGGGCACCCTCATCAGCAGCGGCGTGCAGATCCTGCCCGCCCTGAACATCACGAAGGAGACGGCGGAGAACTCCATCGTCAGCGCGGCGATGGAAAAGGTCCATGAGAGCGTGAAGGAGGGCGAGACGGTCGGCGCGCCGCTGGAGGCCTCCGGCATCTTCCCGCCCGTCGTCGTCAGCATGGTCCAGGTGGGCGAGGAGGTCGGCCGCCTGCCGGAAATGCTCATCAAGGTCTCCGACGTTTACGAGGAGGAGATCGACCGTTCCATCGCCGCCCTCACCAGCCTGTTGGAGCCGATCATGATCGTCTTCCTGGCGCTGGTCGTCGGCACCATCGTCATCGCCCTCTTCCTGCCGCTCATCAGCATCATCCAGAACCTGAGCAACCAGGCCTAAGAAAGATGGCCGCCAAGAAAAAGCCCGCCGCCCGTTCCGGAAAGGGGAAGAAGACCTCCTCCCTCTGGAACACGCTGGCGTACGGGGCGGTGGCCGTCGTTCTCCTGGGGCTTCTTTGGGTCGCCTGGCCGCTCCTCTTCCCGGAAAAGCCGCAGCCGGACACCGCCCATGCCGTGCGGGAGCTTTCCGTGGAACACCCGGACGCCGAGGCGCTGAACCCCCCGGGCCAGGATACAAAAAAAAAGTAGAGGCCGCGCCCGCGCCGCCTCCTTCGCCGCCTGCCCCGGCTCCGGCCCTTCCGGCTCCCCCGCCTAAGCCGAAGCCGAAACCCGTCCCGCCGCCGGAGCCGCATCCGGCTCCGCTCCCCAAGCCCGCAGTCCGGCCTCCGGTTCCCGAGCCGCCGGCCGCCCCGCCGCCGCTGCCCTCCTTGGCCGAGTTCCAGATCCTGCTGGAGCGGCTCCATTATTCCTGCGGCTTCATCGACGGGGAGGACGGCGCGCGGACGCGGGCGACGCTGCGGGCCTTCCAGCAGGGCCACGGCCTGCCCGCCACCGGGCTGCCGGACGAGGCGCTCTGGCGGGCCCTACGGCGGCTGGCGGGGCCTTCCGATCCCTTCACAAGCCACGCGGTCACCGCGCAGGATCTGGCGCATGTGGGCCCGCCCCTGCGCACCTGGACGGCCAAGAGCGAGGCGGAGAGCCTGGGCTACACCGATCTGTGGGAATATCTGGGCGCCCGTTTCCACGCCAAGCGGGCCTACCTGCGCCGCCTCAATCCCGGTCCGGCGGGACTTGGCACCGTGCTGCGGGTGCCGAATCTGTCCCCGTCGGCCCCGGCGCCCGCCGTGGCTTCCCTGCGGATCCGGCTGGGGGCCCATTCCCTGGACGCGCTCGACGCCTCGGGCCGGGTTGTCGCCCACTTCCCGTGCTCGATCGCCAAGGAAAAGGAAAAGCGCCCCGCCGGGGAGTTGCGGATCGCCGTTCTGGTGCCGCATCCGAACTATACCTTCGACCCCGCGCTTTTCCCCGACGCGGCGGCGCAGGAGGGGATCACGCACCGGCTCATCATCCCTCCCGGCCCGCGCAATCCGGTCGGGGTGGCCTGGATCGGCCTCTCCCTGCCGACCTACGGCATCCACGGCACGCCGGAGCCGGAGGCGATCGGCCGCACCGGCTCGCACGGCTGCTTCCGGCTTACGAACTGGAACGTGGAGACGCTGCTGCCGATGGTCCGCATCGGCATGAAGGTCGACGTGGAGCCTTAGCCGTGGCCGAGAAGGTGCGCTAGGTCCTTCGCCTCATGGACGGGGAGGCGGCAGGCGAGGTTCTCGCAGTAATAGGCGGTCGCCCGGCTGTCGGCGGCGGTCAGGGCCTGGAGGAAGCCGTCCTGCAGGGCGGGGGGCAGGTGGCCGGGCTCGATGCGGACCAGCGTGGTTTGGGGGAGGTAATGGCGGTTGGCTTCCTCCCACAGGGCCTTGGTGCCCGCCGCGCCTTCCTTCCCCACGATGACGAGGTGGCGCGGCGCTTCCAAGAGGCCGACGGCGGAGGCCAATAGCTGCGGCACCGCCACGGGCATCCGGGCGATGGCCGCCGCGGCGACGGCGACGACTTTCCCGGCCCGCTCGCGCAGCGCGGGCCGGTCCAGGAGATCGGCCAGCCGCAGCAAATTGGAGGCGGCGACGGAGCCGGGAGCGGGTTCCGCCCCGTCGTAATCCTCCCGGGAGCGGATGAGGACGGTGGGATCTTCCCCGGAGGTGGAGAAGTAGCCGCCCTCCCGCCCGTCCCAGAAGAGGGCGTCCATCGTTTCCTGGAGCTGGAGGGCCAGGTCGAGCCAGCGCGCGGAGCCGTCGGCCTCGAAGAGGTCGAGAAGCCCGGCGACAAGGAAGGCGTAGTCGTCGGCAAAGCCCTCCACGGGAGCGGCGGCGCCGCCGCACCAGCTGCGCAGGAGGCGGCCTTTTTTCTCGTCGTGGAGGTGCTTGAAGAGGAAGTCGGCGGCGCGCCCGGCGGCGGCCAGGTAGGCGGGTTCGTGCAGGATCCGCCCGGCGCGGGCGAAGGCGGAGATCATGAGGCCGTTCCAGGAGGCCAGGACCTTCTCGTCCCGGTGGGGGCGGGGCCGTTTTTCCCGCCGGGCCAGGAGCTTTTCCCGGCAGGCGATGAGCCGCTTGAGGTCCTTGCGCGCGGGGGGCTTTCGCTCGATGAGGATGTTCTTCAGCGGGAACTCGCCGTGGGGGTCGCTGCCCGGAGGGGCGTTGCCCTCCTTCTCCACGCCGTAATGGGCGGCGAAGAAGGCGGCGTCCTCGCCCAGGGTTTCCTCGATCTCCGCCAGGGTCCAGACGTAGAAGGCTCCCTCCGCGTGGGCGGCGGGATTTTCCTCCAGGGAGCTGTCGGCGTCTTCCGCCGCGTAGAAGCCGCCGCCGGGGGAGGTGAGGTGGTGGCGGACGTAGTCGAGGATGTCGCGGGTCGTCGCGGCGTATTCCGCTTTGCCGGTGATTTGGTGGGCTTCCAGGTAGGCCAGGGCCAGCTGGGCCTGGTCGTAGAGCATTTTCTCGAAGTGGGGGACGTGCCAGAGGGCGTCGACGGAGTAGCGGTGGAAGCCGCCGCCCAGGTGGTCGTGGATGCCGCCGGCGGCCATTTTATCCAGGGTGTGCAGGGCCATCTCCGTGGCTTCCTGCCGGTGGCGGCGCGCGCCATAGCGGAAGAGGAAGTGGAGGACGGCGGGGCGGGGGAACTTCGGCGCGCCGCCGAAGCCGCCTTCGGCGGCGTCATACTGGGCGCGGAAGGCGGCGAAGGCGTGGTCAAGGGCCTGGTCCCCGGCGAAGGCTTCCGCGGAGGCGGGCGCGGCGACGCTCATGGCCAGCTGCTGGATGATCTGGCCGCTCTGTTTCTCGATGGTGTCCCGGTCCGATTTCCAGAGCCCGGCGATGCGCTGGAGGAGGGTGGGGAAGCCGGGCCGCCCGTAGCGGTCCTGGGGCGGGAAGTAGGTGCCGCCGTAGAAGGGCTTCAGGTCCGGCGTCAGCCAGACGCTCATGGGCCAGCCGCCCTGGCCCGCCGTGGCCTGGACGAAGGCCATGTAGACGCGGTCGACGTCGGGCCGCTCCTCGCGGTCGACTTTCACGGAGACGAAGTGCTCGTTGAGGACTTTGGCGATGGCCGCGTCCTCGAACGATTCCCGCGCCATGACGTGGCACCAGTGGCAGGTGGAGTAGCCGACGGAGAGGAAGATCGGTTTGTTCTCCGCCTGGGCCTTGGCGAAGGCCGCGGGGCCCCAGGGAAACCATTCGACGGGGTTTTCCGCGTGCTGGCGGAGGTAGGGATTCGTTTCCTGGGCGAGGTGGTTCATACGGGGGAGACGTGGTGGGCGTAGAGGAGGTCTTCGAGGGCGTGGAGGACGGCGTCCGGCGTGATGGAGGCGAAGGAGCGGCGCCAGTAGGCATCCCGATCCTCTCCGGAGCGGCGCTCCCCGGCCAGGCTGGTGAGGACGCGCACCCGGTCGGCATCGGCCAGGGGGGCCCAGCGGACGGGGCCGTAGGGCGGGGCGGTCCGGCCGAAGAGGACGACGACGGGCGTGCCGACGGCGGCGGCCAGGTGGGAGGGGCCGGTGTCCCGGGTGACGAGGGCCTTGGCTCCTTTGATCAGCCAGGCGGTTTCAGCCAGGTTGAGTTCCCCCGCCAGGTCGACGTAGGGAAGGCGGCCCGCGTTGTCCTGGAAGGCGAGGTGGGAGGGGTCTTTCCGGTCGTGGCCGGTGAGGACGATGTGGAGGCCGTATTGCTGGTGCAGCTTTTCGGCGATGGAAAGGAAGTGGGTGGCGGGCCAGCGGGCGACGGGGGAGTGGGCCCCCAGGTGGAGGCAGAGATATTCTCCCCGGGGGAAGCGGCCCAGGGTCTTGCGGTTCAGGGAGGCCTTTGCCGCTTCCGGCAGCGCGATGGCGGCGCGAGGGGCTTTAGGCGCGGGGACTTCCAGGGGGGAGAGAAGGTCGAAGTTGTAGAGGGCCTCGTGCCGGGCGTGTTCGGGGCGGTGGTTGGGGAGGCGGTCGGTCAGGGTCCAGCCGGTCCACGTTTCCGGGTAGCCGATGCGGCGCGGGATGCCGGCCTGCCAGGCGGCGAGGTAGGCGGCCGGGTCGGGATGGAGGAAGACGGTGCAATCGAAGCCGCCCGCCCGGAAGGCCCCGCGCAGGACGGCCACGCGGCGGAGGAATGGCAGGCCGGGATCGGGAAGGGGGAGGAAGCGCGCGTCGGGATGGTCCTGGAAGAGGGGGGCCATGGCGGGCCGCGCCGCGTAGGTGAGGGAGGCTTCGGGAAAACGCGCCCGCAGGACGGGCAGGCAGGAGGAGCTGATGAGGACGTCGCCGACGCGGTCGGGCCGGACGACCAGGAGGTTTTGCGGCCCGCCGCTCACGCGAGGAATTCGAGGATGGCCGCGGCCACCGCGTCGATCTCCGTTTCCGCCAGCTCCGGGAAGATGGGCAGCGCCATGGTTTCCGCCGCGAAGCGTTCCGACCAGGGCAGGCTGCCGGGCTGGTGGCCCAAGCTTTGGAAGCATTCCTGGAGGTGGAGGGGGACGGGGTAGTAGATCTCCGTCCCGATGCCGCGCTGGGCGAGGTGGGCGCGCAGGGCGTCGCGGCGGCCCGGGCCGGGAACGCGGACGACGTATTGGTTGTAGATGTGGCTGGGGTCGCAGGCGTAGGGGAGGAGGAGCGGGGCCTGGGCCGGGAGGTCGGCGGGGGAGGCCTGGCAGACGCAGGCCTGGACGGGGAAGGCGGCCTTGCCGCTTTCCAGGAAGTGGCGGTTGTAGCGGGCGGCGTGGCGGCGGCGGGCGGCGTGGGCGGCGTCCAGGTGGGGGAGTTTCACGCGGAGGAAGGCGGCCTGGAGGGAGTCGAGGCGGAAGTTGCCGCCGACTTCCTCATGGTAATATTTCACCTGCATGCCGTGGACGCGGAGTTTCCGCAGGCGGGCGGCCAGCTTCGGGTCGCGGGAGACGACGAGGCCGCCGTCGCCCAGCGCGCCGAGGTTCTTGGTGGGAAAGAAGGAGTAGCACCCGATCTCTCCCAGGGTGCCCAGGGGCTTGCCCCGGTAGGCGGCGCCGATGGCCTGGGCGGCGTCCTCGACGACGGCCAGGTTGTTCTTCCGGGCCAGTTCCAGGATCGGGTCCATGTCTGCGGGCTGGCCGAAGAGGTGGACGGGGATGATCGCCTTGGTCCGGGGGGTGATGGCGGCGGCGACCTGGGCGGGGTCCAGGTTGAAGCAGCAGGGGGTGCTGTCGACGAAGACGGGCTTGGCCCCCGCGCGCCAGACGGAGCCCGCCGTGGCGAAGAAGGTGTAGCTGGGGCAGATGACCTCGTCTCCCGGGCCGATGTCCAGGGCCATGAGGGCGACGACCAGGGCGTCGGTGCCGGAGGAGACGGCGATGACGCCTTCCGCCGGGAGGCCCAGGTAGGCGGCGCATTCTTTTTCCAGCGCCTCGACCTCCGGCCCCATGATGTAGTGGCCGCTTTCCAGGACGCGCTCGAAGGCGGCGCGGAGCCCGGCGGTGACTTCCGGGCTTTGGCGGGAGAGGGTGAAGAGAGGGATCGTGCTCATTTGCGAAGGAGGGCGGCCATCTCCGCGACGGCCGGGCCGAAGCCGACGGCGAGCGCGCGGGAAACGATGGAGTGGCCGATGTTGAGGGTGTGGAGGCCGGGCACGGCCTTGAGGAAGGGGGGGACGTTCTTGTAGTTGAGGCCGTGGCCGGCGTTGACCCGCAGGCCCAGGCTTTTGGCCAGCGCGGCGGCTTTCTTTTGGCGTTCCAGGGCGGCGCGGACCTTGGCCGGGGTGGTGGCGTTGGCGTAGGCGCCGGTGTGCAGCTCGATGCAGGGGGCGCCGACGCGGGCGGCGGCCTCGATCTGGGCGGGCTGGGGGTCGATGAAAAGGCTGACTTCGACGCCCGCTTTGGAGAGTTTCCGCACGGCGTCCGCCACGGCTTTTTCCCGGCCCACGACGTCGAGGCCCCCTTCCGTGGTCACTTCCTCCCGGCTTTCCGGGACCAGGCAGGCCTCGTCCGGCCGGAGGCGGAGGGCAAAGGCGACCATGGCCGGGGTGACGGCCATTTCCAGGTTCAGGGAGGTTTTGGCCTCCCGGCGCAGGCGGCGGACGTCGATTTCCTGGATGTGGCGGCGGTCTTCCCGCAGGTGGACGGTGATGCCCTGGGCCCCCGCCTTTTCGGCCGTACGGGCCAGGGTGACGGGGTCGGGCTCGGCCAGGGGGGACTTCAGGTCGTCCCGGTATCGGGCCTGGCGGAGGGTGGCAATATGGTCGACGTTTACGCCTAAAACCGGCATCGGCGGAAGTTCCCAAATAAGGCCGGGCCGGGCGACATTAATTTTGCGCTTCCGGGCGGGCCGGTTCGCTCTATCCTGTCTGGCTAGGATGGGCCAGAGCTACCTAGAAAAAGTCCTGCGGCATGCCGGGCGGAAGCTTTCGTCCGAAGGGGAGCAAAAACCCACCGACCTCCTGGAGGTCTACCGCCATTTCCTGAAGGTGGAGGAGCACCGCCTGCGCCTGGCCCACAAGTCGGGCGAGGGGGGGCGGGAAACCTGCCGCCTGCGCGCCCAGCTGGTCACCGTGATCCTGAAGGACGTCTGGGAGCGGGCCTGCCAGTACGTGGCGACGATCGATCCCGCGCAAAAGGAGCCGGAGATCACCCTGACGACCGTCGGCGGCTTTGGCCGCGGGGAGCTTAATCCCTTCAGCGACGTCGACATCCTCTTCCTCTACAGCAAGGACGGGCGCACTCATTACACCATCGTGGAGAAGATGGTGGAGCAGGTTCTCTACGTCCTGTGGGATGTCGGGTTCAAGGTGGGCCACGCCGCCCGGACGCTGCCGGAGCTGGTGCAGGAGGCCAATTCCAACCTGGAAACGAAGACCTCCCTCCTGGAATGCGCCTACCTGGCGGGCGACACCGGCCTGTGGAAGAAGTTCGAGAAAGCTTTCTGGAAGGAGTGCCTGAAGGGCAAGGAGAAGGAATACCTGTCCTGGCGCGTCCGGGAGCAGGCGGAGCGCCACGCCAAGTATGGCGGCACCGTCTTTGTCCAGGAGCCCCATATCAAGAACGGCTGCGGCGGCTTGCGCGATTACCAGAACCTCCTGTGGGTCGCCCAGGTGAAGCGGGGGATCCGCTCCACGCAGGGCCTCCAGGAGGCCAAGCTGCTGGAAGCCGGGGAGCGTAAGCAGGCGGAGGCCGCCTACGACTTCATCCTGCGCCTGCGGACGGAGATGCACCTCCTGTGCAACCGGGCGGAGGACCGGCTCAACCTGGAGCTCCAGGGCCGCGTGGCGACCAGCCTGCGCTACTCCGGCAACATGCTGCGCCGCACGGAGGCGCTGATGCGGGACTATTACCAGCACGCCCACCACCTTTCCTCCGTTTGCGACACCCTGGCCCAGCGCATCGCGGGCTGGGAAAAGCCGAAGCCCCGGTGGGCCTTCCTCAGCCGCCGGCAGCGCTATGACGCCTTTATCCTCAAAAAAGGGGAGCTGGACGTGGAGGACGCCGACGTGCTCCGGGCCGATCCGCGCCGCCTCCTGCGCGCCTTCCAGCTGATCCAGGCGCACGACGCGGAGCTTTCCCCCGCCCTGGCCATCCGCATCCGGCGGCGTCTGCGTTACCTGGACCGCGCCTTTCTGTCCCGGCGGGACGTGGGGGAGATGATCTTGAGCCTCTTCCGCAGCAAGGGGAAGGTGGGCCGCGTGCTGCGCCGCATGCACCAGCTGGACATGCTGGGCCGGATCTTTCCGGAATTCTCCCGCCTGACCTGCCTGGTGCAGCACGAGTTCTTCCACCGCTACACCGCCGACGAGCACACCCTGGTCTGCCTGGAGATGCTGGACCGGATCCTCGACGCGCAGGACGCTCCTTTCAAACATTACCGGCCCCTCCTGCAAAAGCTGGAAAAGCCCCACATCCTCTACCTGGCCATGCTCCTGCACGACACGGGCAAGGCCAACAACGGCCTGGACCATGCGGAGGCCGGCGCGGCCAACGCCATGAAGGTGGCCCGCCGCCTGCGCCTGCCGCCGGAGGACGCCGCCACCCTGGTCTTCCTGGTCCGCCACCATTTGACGATGGGGGAAACCGCCCGCCGCAAGAACCTGGACGACCAAGAGGCCGTGCTCGAGTTCGCACGCCTGGTGCAGACCCAGGAGCGGCTGGACATGCTGATGCTCCTGACCTTCGCGGACAACGAGGGGACGAACAGCTCCAAGCAGTGGAGCGACTGGAAGGAGCTGCTCCTCTGGCAGCTCTACCGCCGCACGGGGGAGGCCCTCAGCGGCGTCACCGAGTTCCAGGAGGCGGCCCGCCGCCAGCTGGAGGAGCTGGAAGGGAAAGTCGCTTCCCGGATGGAGGACTCCCTGGACAGCTCCGAGCTGCACGCCCATTTCGAGACGCTGCCCCCGCGCTATTTCCGCACCACCACGGAGGAGGGGATCGTCGAGCACCTCCACCTCATCAACCAGTTCATCTCCCGCCAGCTGGAGCCGGGCGACGGGCTCAAGCCTTCCATCAGCTGGAAGAACTTCGAGGCGGAGGGATATTCCGAGGTGACGCTCGTCTCCTGGGACCGGGAGCGGGTCTTTTCCAAGCTCACCGGGGCCTTCGCCGCGCTGGGCTTCTCCATCCTGAGCGCCGACATCTTCACCCGCACGGACAACATCATCATCGACATCTTCCGCTTCTGCACCGACCGCTTCGAGGCGGCCATCGACGAGCGGGACCGGCGGAAATTCTTCGAGATCGTGGAGGCGGCCCTCTCCCGTGACGCCTACGACGTGAAGGAGCTGGTGGAGCGGAACCGGAAGGGCTACCGCTTCCGCAACGGCTTCGACGCAAGCTCCTTCCCTACCCGGATCACCTTCGACCAAAAGTCCTCTTCCGAATACACCCTGCTGGACCTCCAGACGCCGGACCGCCCGGGCCTCCTCTACGACGTGGCGGAGTGCCTGAGCGACTTCGGCGCGCAGATCGCCCACGCCCGCATCGCCACGGAAAAGGGCGCGGCGCTCGACACTTTTTACCTAACCGACCGGGAGGGCCGAAAATGGCCCGATGCGGAGGCGCTCCAGCCCCTGGCCGCCCGCATCCGGGGCAAGCTGCTGCCCGATCCCGCCGCCGGACCCGCTTCATGCTGACCCTGACCGGACCTCACGGCGGCCTGCGCGCGCTCCTGGAGCCGCGCAAGGCGATCCGCCACTTCCTGAAAATCGCCCGCAAGGAGACGGGGGCCGACTGCGGCTCCTTCATCCTGCTCAATCCGAACACCGGCTTCCTGGACATCGAGTCCTCCTTCGGGATGAACGCGAAGATGCGGAACATCAAAATCCCCATGGGGAAGGGGATCATCGGCTGGGTGGCCTCCACGGGCCACGCCGTGCGCATCGCCGACGTGCGGAAAGACCGCAAATACATCGCCGCCGATCCCACCATCCGCTCGGAAATGGCCATCCCCGTCGACATCCACGGGCAGATCCTGGGCGTCATCAACCTGGACAGCCGCAGCCTGGGCCACTTCACGGCGGAGCACGAGCACCAGATCGTCCGCCTGGCCCATGAGGCGGCGGAATGGCTCCAGCACGGCTGGGAAATCTTCAACCTCCGCATCCGGGACGAGCAGCTCAACACCCTGGTGCAGATGGGCCGCTCCATCGTCTCCCAGACGAACCTGGAGGACGCCGTCCAGCGCATCGTGCGCAACGGCGCCCGCCTCATGAAGACCCGCGTCTGCTCCCTCATGCTCCTTTCCCGGGACGGGCGGGACCTGAGCCTGCGCGCCAGCGTCGGCACGGGCGTCCGCTATCAGCACCGGCCGCCGGTGCGGGTGGACGAGTCCCTGGTCGGCGTCGTCATCAAGCGGATGAAGGCGGTGACCATCAGCGATGTGCAGAAGGACCCCCGCTTTCAGGAAGTGGGGATGGCCCGCCGGGAGGGGCTGGTTTCCCTCCTTTCCGTGCCCCTTATCTTCAGCGCCAAGCCGATCGGCGTCCTGAACGTCTACACGAAGGAGCCGCGCCGCTTCTCCAACCAGGAGATCAAGATGTTCCAGACCCTGGCGGATCTCTCCGCCGTGGCGGTGGAGAAGACGCGCCTGCTCACCCGCGTGGTCGACACGGAGGAGAACCTCCGCCAGAGCGAGCGCCTCTCCGCCCTGGGCCTCCTGGCGGCCGAGGTGGCGCACGAGATCCGCAATCCGCTGACCGTGATGCAGATGCTCTTCCACAGCCTGGTCACCTCCACGCCGATGGACGCGGCCGCGCAGAAGGACGCCTCCATCATCGAGGACAAGATGCTCCACATGAACCGCATCGTGGACCAGATCCTCTCCCTGGTCCGCTCCGCGGAACCGATCAAGGAGCCGCTGGTCGTCGGCCAGATGATCGACGACATCACCCTCCTCATCCGGCACAAGCTGACGCGGCAGAACATCGAGATCCGCCGCGTCCTGGCCGATCCGCTCCCCCGCGTCCTGGCGGACCGGGCGCAGCTGGAGCAGGCGCTCCTGAACCTGATCCTCAACGCCAGCGGCGCCATGCCGGAAGGCGGCGTCCTGACCCTGGGCGCGGCGGTGGAGAAGTACGAGGAGACGACCTACGTGGCCATTTCCGTCCGGGATAACGGTGTGGGGATGACCCCGGCGCAGGTGGACAACCTCTTCGCCCCCTTTCTCACGACGAAGGTGCAGGGCACGGGCATCGGCCTGGCGCTGGTGAAGCGGATCATGGAGAACCACCACGGAAAGATCACCGTGGCGTCCCGCAAGGACAAGGGGACGAAGTTTTCCCTGCTCCTGCCCATCGCCGATTCCGTCTACGCCCACCCGCAGCCGGCGGCGCGGCAGGGGCTGGCGCTGCGTTAGCAGCCCGGGAAGTTAGCCCTTGGCCGGGGCGGTCGGAGCGGCGGCGGCGGCCGCGTCACCCAGGATCTTTTCCAGGCGCGGGTCCTTCGGGATGCCCAGGGAGAGGGCGGCCTGGTAGTGCTTCTTGGCCATTTCCTTGGCGGGCGGCTTCTGGGTGGCGTAGATGACGGCCAGGTTGAAATGGGCGTCACCCAGGGAGGGGTCGAGCTCGATGGCCTTGCGCAGTTCCTTTTCCGCCGCTTCCTGCCAGCCCTTTTGGGAGTAGGCGATGCCCAGGTAGTTGTGGGTGCGGGGATCGTTGGGCAGGAGGGCGCTGGCCTTGGTGAGGGCGTCGATGGCGTCGTCATACCGGCCCTGCTGGTAGTAGACGATGCCCAGGATGGAGTAGGAGAAGGCGTCTTTCGGGTTGAGCTGGATGGCCTGTTTGAGGGCCTTTTCCGCCTCGGGGTAGTGCTGCTGCTGGAAGCGGACGACGCCGAGGTTGGACCAGGCGAAGAGGCTGTCCGGGTATTTTTCGATGATCTTGCTGTAGACGTCGGCGGCCTGGTCGTATTTCCCCTGGGCGAAGAAGTCGGAGGCCTGCTGGGCCAGGGGGCGGAGTTCCTCGGGGATCTTCGGCTTCTGGCTCAGGTCGTCGGCGGGGGCGTTGGCCGCGACGGGGGCGTTGTTGGCGGCCTGGGCGGCGGCGGACGGGGCGGCGGCGGACGGGGCGGCGGCGGACGGGGCGGTGATCTGGGCGGCGTTGATCCGGAGGAGGGCCTTTTCGTCCGCGGAGAGGGTGATGATGGGGGAGCCTAGGGCGTCGATCTGTTGCTGGAGGACCTTTGACTGGATGTGGAGATTCTCCATTTCCTCCAGGGCCAGGCGTTTGGCCTCGTCGCGGCGGGCTTGTTCCTGGAGCTGGCGGGTGAGGATGCCGCGCAGGACGTCGTTTTCCTGGTGGAAGGAGGCGGTGCCGTTCTGTTTGTCGACGGCGTTGAGCTTGGCCAGGGCGGCCTCCAGCTGCTGCTTGAGGTCGTTGGTGTTGATGCGGAAGGCCTGGTTTTCCGCTTCCAGGGTGGAGAGCTGGTCCTGGGCGTTTTTCAGCTGCTCTTTGAGCATGGGGACGGAATCGGGCTGGGCGCCGGCCTGGAAGTCTTTGACGCGCTGCTGGGCGTCGGTCAGCTGGGCTTTGAGGGAGGCGTTTTCCTGGAGAATGCCGGCGACGCGCTCTTCCAGGTTGGCGCCTTTCACGGAGCCGAGTTCCCGCTCTGCCGCGTCGAGGCGCTGGCGCAGCTGCCCGGCCAGGTCGAGGGCGTTGGCGAGCTGGGTCTTGGTGTTGGACAGTTCCTTCTCCAGGTCGTTGACGCGCTGTTGGAGGGAGGCCATGTCCGTTCCCGCCGGGGCGGTGGTGGAGGCGGAGGCCGCGGTGCTGCTACCGTTGGTCAGGCCTGCGATGGCGGAGGTCTGGGTGGAGGTGGAAGTCGTGGTGGCGGTCGTGGCGGGGGAAGGGGCCGGAGCCGGGGCGGACGGAGGCGTGGAGGGCTTGGCGGGGGTCTTGTCAGTCTTCGTGGCCAGCTCGGCGATTTTGTCCCGGGCGTATTTGATGCGGAAGTTGATGATGCTGGGTTCCCACTCCGGGTGGTTTTTCTTCAGGGCGTCGAGCTGGTCGGCGATCGACTTGTACTTGTCCCGGGCGCTGGCGTATTGCTCGTTGCGCTCCAGGCGGTCGGCTTCCTGGAGCTGGAAGTAGATCTGGAGGAACTGATCCTGGGGAGGGGCATCCGCCAGGACGGTCATGGCCACGAAAAAGAGAGAAAAAAGGCCGACGATAAGAGACGCCCAGCGCTTCGGCACCATCATCGCTGCTTTGTAACGTGCCCCCCCGTAATAAGTCAATCCACTTACCCCCGGTTTCTTTTTCCTCCTTATAGGTTATGGTAGGGAAATCTTCATGAGTACCCTGCCTGCGGAAGCGGAGATCGTGATCGTCGGGGCTGGTCCCACGGGGCTGGCATTGGCCGCCGCTTTGAGGCATTTGGGGGTTTCCAGCGTCCTATTGCTCGACGCCCAGGGGGAGGGGGCCAATACCTCCCGGGCCGCCGTGGTCCATGCGCGGACGCTGGAGGTGCTGGAGCCGCTGGGGGTGACGCCCGCGCTGATCGCGGAGGGAATCCGGGCTTCTTCTTTTTTTGTCCGGGACCGGGACAAGGAACTGGTCCGCTTTGACTTCGACGGCCTGCCGACGCCTTATCCCTATGTCCTTTTGATCCCCCAGAACCGGACGGAGGCGATTCTCCTGGACCGCCTGCGCGTCTTGGGCGGCGAGGTGAGCCGTCCGCGCAAGGTGGCGTCCCTGGACATTGGCACCGACGGGATCGACGTCCATTTGGAAGGGGGCGAAAAGGTCCGCGCGCAGTGGGTCGTCGGCTGCGACGGCATGCACAGCGTTGTCCGGGAGCAGGCGGGCATCCCGTTCACGGGGGCGGCCTATGAGGAATCGTTTGTCCTGGCGGACGCGGTTTTGGAGGGGGATTTCCCGCCTTCCTTGTTCCTGGCGCCTGAGGGAATGCTGCTCCTGGTGCCGTTGCCCGGCGGCCACCACCGGGTGGTGGCCACGCAGGAATCCGCGCCGCCCCAGCCGGACCTGGCCGATATCCAGGCTCTCCTCGACGCGCGCGGCCCGGCGGCCAAGCCTGTCCGCGTGCGGGAGATCCGGTGGAGTTCCCGGTTCCGCGTCCATCACCGGCTGGCGGGGGCGGTCCGCAGCGGGCGGGTCCTTTTGGCGGGGGACGCCGCCCATGTCCATAGCCCGGCGGGCGGGCAGGGGATGAACACCGGCCTGCAGGACGCTGTCAGCCTGGCGGAAGCCCTGCGCCGCGCCCTGCGGGAAGGGGACCGCGACGCGTTGGAGGATTGGGAAAAGGCGCGCCGGAAGGTGGCCCGCCGCGTCGTCCAGGAGACGGACCGGCTCACCCGCCTGGCCACCCTGCGCGGGCCGCTGGCGCGGCGGCTGCGCAACATGTTTCTGTCCCTGGTGGGGTATCTGGCGCCGGTGCGGCAGGCTCTTTCCTTCCGCATGGCGGAACTGAACAACCGATGAAACGGCGTCTCCAGCGCGTCGCCGTCATGTTGGCCATCCTGCTGGCGGTATGCGGCGCGGTCAGCCTGCTTCATTGGGGGCTCAGCATCGTTCGCTTCGGGGAAGTCCGGGGCGGCACCGTTTCCGTGGAGGGCGCCGCGCCCGCGCCTTTGACGCCCGCGCAGGCCGCCGATCTGACCGGCTGGCTGCGCCGGACCGGCGCGAAGTGGAACCGGGAACTGGGCAGCCGCCCGCCCGCGCCCGCCGCCGTGTTGGAGTTCGACGGGGCGCAGGGGAAGCACTGGCGGGTACTCCTCTTTTCCCTGCCGGGATGGAGGAACACGGTGCTGGCGGCCGACGCCCAGCACCTGAAAGCCCCGCTGAACCGGCTCCTGACCGACCGGGAGCGCGAGGAACTGTGGGGGATCGTGGCGCCCCCGCCGCATTGACAAGAGAGGGGCAGGCCTGCTAAAGGAGATATCCGGAATGGCCCATGGCATCCAGAGCAGCGTTCTGGTCCTGAACCGCTTGTGGCAAGCGGTCAATCTCTGCTCCGCGCGCCGCGCCTTCACCCTCCTCTATCAGGGCCACGCCCAGGTCGTCTCCGTGGGCGACCAGCCCTACCAGACTTTCAACTTTGACCAGTGGCTGGATGCGCCCGCCGAATCCTCCGTGGATGAGGAGCGGGTCCGCACGATCCGCTTCGACGTCCGGGTGCCTAAGATCATCCTGCTCCTCTTCTTCGACCGGCTGCCGAGCAAGGAGGTGAAATTTACCCGGCACAACGTCTTCGAGCGGGACGACTACACCTGCCAATATTGCCGCCAGCGGTTTGAGACCTCCCGCCTGAACCTGGACCACGTGATCCCCCGGGAACGCGGCGGCGGGACGACGTGGGAGAACATCGTCTGCTCCTGCATGCCGTGCAATAGCCGGAAGGGGAACCGCACGCCGTCCGAGGCGCACATGCCCCTCATGCGCCGCCCGCGCAAGCCGAAGTGGCGGCCCTTTCTCCACGTCAACCACACCCTGCGCACCCACGAGTCGTGGCGGCACTTCCTCGACCCGAATTCGTGGAAGGTGGAGTTGAGCGATTAGTTTTCCGGGCGCGCTTGGCAGCGCTACGGCCGCCCCGTCAAAAGGAATTCCAGCGGCTCCAGCATCTCGTGCCGCCGGCTTTCCTGCATTTCGCGGGCATAGACGGCGGGGTAATCCTTTTGGGCCCATTCGGTGAGGGAGCTGGCGCCGCTTTGGCCGTAGAGCTCGACGAACTCGTCCATTTCAAAATAGGGGTAGAGGGCGAAGTGGCCGTAGTGCCAGGAAAGGCCCGTCTTGGCCTGCTGCCAGGGAAGATGCTGCTGGTCGATTTCAAAGAGGGCCACGGCCAGTCCCGTGCGGTCCGAGCCGGAACGGCAGTGTAAAAGGATGGGGCGCGGCGCGGTTTGGTAGAATTCCAGCAAGCGGAGGAGGTTTTTCGGATCGGGGAGGGAGCGCGCGCTCAGGGCGACGTCCAGATGGAGAACTCCCAGTCGTCGGCAGATTTCCACTTCCTGCCGGTACCAGGAAAGGCGGTCATTCTCTCCGCGCAGGTTGATGACGGTGCGGATGTGGCGCGCCTTGATTTCCTTTTCCAAGGCGGCTGATTTTAGCTGCGCGCTGCGGTAGAGCGCGCCGGGCTCCACGACGCCCTCGTTATGCACGGTCAGCCTCCACGCCGTGAAGGCCCCGGCCACGGCCACGAGGATGCCTGCCAAGCCGAGCATCCAGCGCCCCGCTTTGGATGATGGGAAAAGGCTCATGGGAGGGCGGGTCGGCCTACGTCTTGCCGTGGTCGAGGCCGGGGGATTGGTCCTGGCCGGGGGCGGGGAGATGCTTGCGCTCGCCGAAGGTCCCTTCCAGGACGGTCTTTTCCGCCTTGCGGACGGTTTGCTCCATGGCGGCGTCCAGCGCTTCGCGCCAGCTTTCCACTTCCCGTTCCTGGTCCAGGTAGGGGATTTGCAGGCGCGCCTGGCCCAGGTTGCGCATGTAGCGCCGGATGCCGTTGAAGTAGTCCGGCGCGCGGGTATCGAGTTCGGCGTCTCCGGCGGCGGGTTCTTCCGGGATCTCGTAGCGGGCCGTTTCCAGCCGCCGTTTCATGTCCTGGTCCCGGGAGTAGAGGGGGAACTTGCCCGTTGCGAGGGTCTTGGCGAAGTCTTCCAGCTGGCCGTTGATGTAGAGGTCGGGGTTCTCGACGCGCAGGGAGGAGTAGCGGCGGGCGATGTGGGGGCGGAGGGCTTCCTGCAGGTCCGCGGTGGTCGCGCCCAGCGCCTTTTGGAGGCGGTCGGTTTGGGAGAAGATGGCGCCGTGGGAGCGGGAGGCGATGATGTTCTCTTCGGAGGGCTCCAATCCCTGCTCCATGTAAAAAGGATCGCACGGCTCGGCGATGCCGGCGCGGTGCAGGTATTCGTCGAAGATCTCGGCCCAGACGTTGACCAGATGTTGGGATTTTTCGGGGAGGGGCATGGGGTTCTCCTTTTAGGTTAGTGGCGGAAATGGCGGCGGCCGGTGAAGACCATGGCCACGCCGCGCGCGTCGGCGGCGGCGATGACCTCCGGGTCCCGGACGCTGCCGCCCGGCTGGATGGCGGCGGTGGCCCCGGCTTCCGCGGCGGCGATGAGGCCGTCCGGGAAGGGGAAGAAGGCGTCGGAGGCGACGGCGCTGCCCTTTAGCGGCAGCCCGGCCTGGCCCGCCTTCCAGACGGCGATTTGGGAGGAATCGACGCGGGACATCTGCCCGGCGCCGACGCCCAGGGTGCGGCCCGGCCCGGCGTAGACGATGGCGTTGGACTTCACGTGGCGGACGACTTTCCAGCCGAAGCGGAGGGCTTCCCATTCCGCCTCCGTGGGGGCGCGCTTCGTGACGACCTGGAAGGCGCCTTCTTCCTCCGCGCCCTGGTCTGCGTCCTGAACCAGGAAGGAGTTCCCGACGATGGAGCGGACGCCGACGGCGCCGGGGGTTTCCCGCCACCGGTTGACGATGAGGCGGAGGTTTTTCTTCTTTTCCAGCAGGGCGCGGGCTTCCGGCAGGAAGTCGGGGGCGACGACGACCTCGCTAAAGATCTCCGCGATGGCCTGGGCGGCGGGGAGGTCCAGGGGGCGGTTGACGGCGATGATCCCGCCGAAGGGGGCCTGGCGGTCGGTGGCGTAGGCCAGCTCCCACGCCTCCGCCAGCGTGGCCGCGCTGCCGACGCCGCACGGGTTGGTGTGCTTGAGGATGGCGACGGTGGGGGCGGCCCCGGCGAAGTCGCCGATCAGCTCGGCGGCGGCGCTGATGTCCAAAAGGTTGTTGTAGGAGAGTTCCTTGCCGTGGAGCTGCTGGAAGGAGTCGAAGAAGCGGCCGTAGAGGGCGGCTTTCTGATGCGGGTTTTCCCCGTAACGGAGGGCCTGGGCGCGGCGCAGGGGCAGGGCGATGCGCTCCGGCGGCTCCCCGGCCTGGCCGCGCTGGCGGTCCAGGTAGGAGGCGATGAGGCCGTCATAGTAGCTGGTGTGGGCGAAGACCTTGGCGGCCAGCTCCGCGCGGAGTTCCGGGGCGGTCTTTCCCTGGGCCTCCACCTGGGCGGCGACGCGGCCGTAATCGGCCGGATCGACGACGACGGTGACGCTGGCGGCGTTTTTCGCCCCGCTGCGGAGCATGGAGGGGCCGCCGATGTCGATGTTCTCGATGGCCTCGGCCAGGGTGGTGCCGGGCTTGGCGATGGTTTCCTCAAACGGGTAGAGGTTGACCACGACGTAGTCGATCGGCTCGATCCCGGCCTGGCGGGCTTCCGCCTCGTGGGAGGCCTGGCCGCGCAGGTAGAGGAGGCCGCCGTGGATCTTCGGATGCAGGGTCTTTACCCGGCCGTCCATCATCTCCGGGAATTCGGTGATTTCCGAAACGTCCCGCACGGGCAGGCCCGCTTCCCGCAGGGCCCGGGCGGTGCCGCCGGTGGAGATCAGCTCGACGCCCGCCTGATGAAGGACGCGGGCGAAGTCGGCGAGGCCGGTTTTGTCGGAAACGGAGAGGAGGGCGCGGGGCATGGTGTCCCCCCATTTGCGGGCAAAGGGAGGAGTAGTTCAATCCTCTAATGAATTCTACTCATATTCCCTTAAAATAAGACATTTGGTTGACTTTAGTATGATTCACGCTTACATTCACCTATGAAAAGCACGGCGGCTCAAATCGCGGTGGTTTTGTTGGCGCTCCTTCCCCTGGTAAATGTTCAAGCGGACTCCGTGACCGATCTGGTTGACCGGATTGCCACGGTGGAAAAAGGGAGCATTTCCAAAGGGGACGAATACGCCCGGAAACTCTATCAGATCCTGACCCTGAACGGGGTGGAGGCGCACTGGATCGAATTCCGATGGGGGTATGCATCGACCCGGGAGTATCATGCCGACTTCGTGGTCTTTAAGGACAGCCAGGGCCGTTTCTGGGCCCGGCAAAGCACGTCCCTGCAATCGAAGTGGATCACCGGGCGCAATCCCCAGGAGTGGCTGGACGCTTATTGGGGGCCCTATATCGGCCTGACGGGAAAGCCGCTGGCGCTGCAAATTTCCAGCATGGTGGATAACCGGGCGGTGATTTCCAATCCCCTGCTGCGGCAGAATCTGGCGACCCTGATGGCGTCGGCGGAATAGAGGGGGGAGGGGGAGCGTTTCGGAAGCGTGGAGGTAAGGGGATTCGAACCCCTGACCTTCTCATTGCGAACGAGACGCTCTACCAACTGAGCTATACCCCCGTTCCGAAGGAGGAATCCTTTAGCAAAGGTCGCGGACAAAAGGAATGAAAATGTCGATTCGGCCTAGGTAAAAATCGGCGCGCTTCGGTTTGCCAGAAGGGCGAAAGGGGTCGATAATTTTTCTGCGAATGATCGCCCCGGCGCGCCCCAAGAACGAAAGTCTGCGGCTCCAAGCCCTCCACGAGCTGCACATCCTGGACACTCCCCCGGAGGAGCGCTTCGACCGTCTCACCCGCGTGGCGTTGACGGCGCTGAATTTCCCCATGGCGTCGGTGAGCCTGATCGATTCCGACCGGCAGTGGTGCAAGTCGAGCCCGGGGATGTCTTCCCCCAATGTTTCCCGGGACATTTCCTTTTGCGGCCACACCATCCTGGGGCACCAGCCCCTCATCGTGACGGATGCCCGGCGGGACGAGCGCTTTTCCGACAATCCGCTGGTCACCGGCCAGCCGGGCCTGCGGGCCTACGCGGGCATTCCCATTTTTTCCGAGCAGGGGCACTGCCTGGGCTCTTTCTGCGTCTTGGACGTGAAGCCCCGGGAATTCCGGGAGGAGGAACTGGCCCTGCTGAAGGATCTGGCCGCCATCGCGCAGAACGAGGTGACGAACGTGACCCTCAACAAAAGCCTGAAGGCCGCCCGCCACGCGCAGCAGCAGGCGGAGGCGGCCGACCGGGCCAAGAGCGACTTCCTGGCGGTAATGAGCCATGAGATCCGCACGCCGCTCAACGGGGTGATCGGCTTCACCCACCTGCTCATGGATACGAACCTGACGCCCGACCAGCGGGAATACGTCCGGACGATCCAGACCAGCGGGGAGACGCTCATCAGCCTGATCAACGACATCCTGGACTTTTCCAAGATCGAGTCGGGCAAGCTGGGGCTGGAGTCGGTCCCCGTGGACATTCGCCGCTGCGTGCAGGATGTCCTGGACTTTAACACCCACGCGGCGGCGGCCAAGGGGCTGGCCCTGCGCGGAGAGACGGCGCCGGAAGTGCCGGAGACGGTGCTCAGCGATCCCTTTCGCCTCCGGCAGATATTGATCAACCTGGTGGGCAACGCCTTGAAGTTTACGGAAAAGGGGGGCATTTCCGTGGCGGCGGACGTGGAGAGAAAGCTGGCGGACGGGCGCCTCCTCATCCGCTTCCAGGTGCGGGACACCGGCATCGGCATCTCCCCGGCCGCGCAGGCGCGGTTATTCAAGCCCTTTAGCCAGGCCGATTCCTCCACCAGCCGCCACTACGGCGGCACCGGCCTGGGCCTGGCCATCTGCAAGCGGCTGGCCGAGCTTTTTGGCGGGGAAATTTCCCTGGAGAGCCGGGAAGGGGAAGGAACCACCTTTACGTTCACCATCGCCTGCCGTGCCGCGGAAAAAGGGGCGGCGGCTTCCGCGCCGTCCGCTGCCCGGCCCATTGCGGGAACGGTGGGGGGCGGGCTCCCCAGCATCCTGGTGGTGGAAGACAACGCCACCAACCGGCGGCTGACCACGCTCCTCCTGCAAAAACTGGGCTATGAGCCGGCGGGCGTCGAGAGCGGGGAGGCCTGTCTGGAGCGCCTCCGGAAAGAGCCGTTTGACGTGGTGCTCATGGACGTGCAGATGCCGGGCATGGACGGCTTTGAGGCGACGGCGCGCATCCGCTCCGGCGGCGGCCCGCAGCCCTGGATCATCGCCGTCACCGCGCATGCGATGGACGGGGACCGCCAGAAGTGCCTGGATCACGGCATGGACGATTACGTGACGAAGCCCCTGCGTTCCGAGGCCCTGGACCAGGCGCTGCGCCGCTACGCGGAACGGCCCCAGGCCTAATCCTTCAGCTCGAAGCGGACGGGGACGACGGCGTTGCACGCCACCGCCACGCCGCCCAGGCGGGCCGGGCTGAAACGCCAACGGGAGACGGTGCGCAGCGCGGCGGCGTCCAGCCGGGGGTATCCGGAGCTGCGGGAAACCGTGACGCGAACGGGAGAGCCCCGCTCGTCGATTTCCACGGAAAGGTAGACGGTCCCTTCCTCCCGCGCCCGCCGGGAGGCCGGGGGATATTCCGGGGCGGGATTGTGAAGGTAATCGGGCTGGGCGGAGAGGGTGCCTTGCGATGCGGCGGCGGCTTCCGCGCGGCGGGTGGTTTCCGGCGCGGGTTCGGCTTTTGCCACCGGCTGGGAGGTGGGGGCCGTTTCCGGCAGAGGTTCCGGTTCCGGATCGGGCGTGGCATCCGGGGGAAGGGTTTCCGCGGGGGGAGCCGGAGCGGGCTCCGGACTGGCGACAAGCTGGACCTCCACGGAGGAGAGGCCGCTCCGGACGGCGGCCTCCGGCGGGTGGGCGAGCCAGTGCGCCGCTCCCACGGCCAGGAGGCCGTGAAGGGCCAGGGAAACGCACCAGCCGATGCGGCGGAGACGGCGGTCCTGGGGGCTCATCGCTAGGAAGGATCTTCTCAAAGAGGGCGGGGGCTTAGAAGCGTTTTTGCGCTGGCGTCCCGGCGCGGCCCCTCCATCCTGCGGGCGGTGCAACGGCGCGCAGCGGGCTCGACCCTCCTCATCACCCTTTTCTTCATCAGCCTTATTTCGGTGCTGGTCGTCGGCTTCCTCTCCAACATGGAGATGGAATTGGGCGCTTCCCACTCCCATTTGGACGGCGTTCTGGCGGAGGTCTATGCCGAGGCGGGATTGGACACCGGCTTAAGCGGAATGGCCGCGGCGCTGGGGACGACGAACACGGCCTGGATTTCCGGCCCAGGACGCCTGGCGGCCTTTCCCACCCGGACGGAAAACGGGCTGGGGACGATGACGGGGACGAACGCGGTGGCCCTTTCCTCCGGCGCCGCGCCGGGGAACGCCGGTCCGGACGAGGCGGCGGAACTCAACCCCTCCTTCCTCCTGCGGCCACGGGTTGGCCTCGTTTCTCCCTCCGGCGGCTCGATGCGGGCGGGATGGATCTACGTCCTCAAACTGGGCGGAACGGCTGCGAATTTGCCCCCCTACGACCCGCAAAACCCCGTGGTGGGCCGCTACGCCTACTGGGTGGACGATGAGGGGGCGAAGATCGACCTGAACACGGCGGCCCGGCGGGAGAACGGCCTTTCCGCTTATCCGGCGCAGCCGGGGAACGTGGCCCTGATGGTCCTGCCCGGCCTGGGGCTGGAGCAGGTGGAGGCGGTGACGAATGCGCGGGCGGTCCGGCCCTTTGAGTCGGTCGCGGAAACGGCCCGCCTGCCGGGCATGGAGCGGGTGGTTGCCACGAACCGGTTTTCCCTAACCGCCTTCAACCACGCGCCGGAGCGGAACATGTTCGGCGAGGCGCGCATCGTCCTGACCACGCGGGCGGGGATGACCAACGGGCTTTCGCCGCTGTTCCTGGATATCCTGCGCTCTCCGGACGCCGATCCGGGTTCCCTGCAGAACCTCTCCCCGGACGGGGTGAACCGGACGCTCTCCCTGCTTACCAATGAATTGGCGCGTCCGCAATGGCCGTTCCTGCCGCCGGACCGGCAGGCCTTCGGCGTAAAGTATCAACTGAGCGCGGCGGGACGGAGCGGTTCCGACGTGTTGCAGATGGCCGTCGACATCATCGACTACGTGCGGAGCGCGGAATCGGCCCTTCCGTCCATCGAGCCGCTCCGTCTGGATGACGAGACGCGCGGCCTGCCCTGGAGCGGCACGGGCGGCAACCGGCTGGGCGTGGGCCGCGCCCCGCGCGTGGCGGAAATCGGGGCGGCCCGGGACGGCGCATCGCTGGTTTTCAAAATTCGGCTCTATTTGCCGCCGATTCCGCCGAACGGGGCGGGATGGAGCGGCATCGATTTGACGGCCTATCGCCTGGAGGTCGTTTCTTCCTCTCTGGACGCGGCGGCGCTCGCACCGATCGCGGCGGGCGAGGTGAACGACGGGGCCGGGCCGTCCGTTCTGGCGCCCGGCCATTATGCCACGATCACGCGCCGCCTGAGCCTTGCCACCGTGCCGGGCTCCCTTAAGCAGCTGCGGGTGGTGCTCCTGGACGGTGCCGGCGGCGTGGTGGAGAGCGCGCCGTCGGTCGATCCCATCGACGCGCTGCCGGTGGCGGATTCCGCCGCGGCGATCGTTTCCGTTTCCGTCGACGATCCGATGGCCAATCGCCAAGCCGGGGATTTTCAACCCGGAACGGGAAACAGCTTTGGCCGGGACGGCGGCTCCTCCCGCGCCACGTTGGGAAGCGCGCCCGATCCCGCCTGCCGCCCGGCGCAGGACACCGGGCCGGACGGGAAGCTGGCCCTGGGCTACGCGCTGCCCGCGCCGAAGGGCTCGGCCGCCAACCCTCTGGGCGTGGTCCGCTCCGTGGGGGAGCTGGGATATCTGCATACGGGCGTCTGTTCCGCCCATGGAGTGCGCGGGGCCCTTATTGGCACGCCGTGGCGCACGCTGCGCCTGCAGCCCCAAACGACTGACGACGGAGCCCGCTTTATCCCGGATTGGGCGGTGCTCGATCTCTTCGTCGCGCCCATGGGGGGAGAGGCGCCCTCGCCGCTGGTGCTGGTGACGAACGAGGTTTTCCACGGCACCAACGCCGTCGTCGCCGGGCGGGTGAACGTGAACGCCGACCTGGGGCTGAACGGGGCCGACGGAGCGTCCCTGACGCGGCCTTTGCCGGTGGCCGCGCTGATCGCGGGGGCGGTGGCGACCGCGCAGATCGCCGGAGGCGGCGAGCTGGGCATGCCGCTTTCCTCCAACGCGGCGCTTTCCCTGGCCGGCAACGTAGCCGGGCGGGTCCTGGCCTCCACCAACCTGGGCGGCGTGGCGGAAGCGGGCGTGGCCTACCGGGTGGGTAACCTTGACCTCTACTCCTCGCCGGGACAGCTGGCGGAGATCAAGGGTATCGCCGACGGCGGGGAATCTTCCGAGGAGCTGCTGCGGGAAATCCTTCCGCTGGCGACGGCGCGCGGCGACGTTTTCACCCTCTATGCCGTGGGCCAATCTCTTTCCCAGGATCGCCAGGGCCGGGTCCATGTCCAGGGGGAGCGGCGTCTCCGGCAAACGGTGGAGCGTTATCAGGACGGGGAGGGGAACAACCGCTTCCGGACGGTCGATTCGCGCATTTTGACGCCCTAGCAAACGGCGTACAGAGAGGCTGGGCGAAGTCCTCAATGCCAGAGAAACTGTTTAGGCCAAGTCGGTTGCGGACGTTGTGGCGACGCGGTAAGGATGGATTCCATCTTTCATGAATGACTCGCTTTCGGCCCGCACGATGAATCCCGTCAACCGGGCCCGCTGGGCCGCTTCGACGCTTTTCCTCGTCGACGGCATGACCTTCGGCACCTGGGCGGCGCTTATTCCCGCGCTCCAGCACAAGCTCGATCTTTCCGTTAAGGAATTGAGCGGCGTCCTGGCGGGACTGGTAGTCGGCGCGCTGATCTCCATGCCGCTTGCCGGGCGGCTCATCGCGCGGAAAGGCAGCCATGCCGTCGCCGCCTTCGGCAGCTTCGCCTTTCCGGCCGGGCTTGTCCTCTTGGCGCTGGCGCCGAATTTCTACTGCCTAGTGGCCGCGGCGATCGTCTTCGGCGCGTGCAAGGGGATGCTGGACGTTTCCATCAACGCGCAGGGGATCACGGTGGAAAGGGCGGCGGGCAAGCCGATCTTTTCCTCCTTTCAGGCGTTCTGGAGCTTCGGCGGCCTGACTTCCGCCTTTCTCCTGAGCGTGGCGCTGCACCATGGAGCTTCCGCCACGATGCTGCTTGGAACCATGCCCGCCCTGCTCATGCTCATGGCTTTTTCGACGCGCGGCAAGCTGTTGGCCGATCCGCCGGCGCCCGTTGCGGCCAAGGCCAAGGAGAGCCGGACGCTCTCCCTGCCCAACAAGACGCTGCTGGAACTGGGGGGCCTGGCTTTTCTCGCCCTTTTCAGCGAAGGCGTGCTCCTGGATTGGAGCGCGGTCTACGCGCACAGCGTCGTCGGCGTCTCTTTGGTCGGCGCGCCGGTCGCCTTCGCCGTTTTTTCCCTCTCCATGGCGAGCGGACGCGGAGCGGGGGACTGGCTGCTGCATCGCTTCGGCGCGGTGCGGACGATGCGGTGGAGCGGCTGTGTCATCGCCCTGGGAATGCTGCTGGCGGTGAGCTGGCACGCCTGGGCGGCCACGCTGGTGGGCTTCGCCTTGGTCGGCTGCGGCGTGGCGAACCTGGTCCCCATCATTTTTGGCGCCGCGGCGCGGGCCCATGAGGAGGGGCCGGGCCCCGGCGTGGCCACGGTGACCACCATCGGCTATACCGGCTTTCTTTCCGGCCCGCCGCTCATCGGCATGCTGGCGGCCTGGGCGGGATTGCCCGCGGCGTTTTGCGTGGTGATCCTCTTTGGCCTGACATTGGCCACGGCGGGCGTCGCCACGATCCGGCCTGCCCGCCGGAAGGTGGCCTGTGCGCCTTCCCGCGAGGGAGCGGAGCCGCCCTGTCCGGTTTAACGGCCGTTCCCGCCGGATTCCCTTTTCGACCTTGGCATTCAAGGCGCGGCTGCCTTTGCTACTTTGCCATGGCCGCGGGGGTTGAAAAAACTGACAGGAAAGCAGGATGGATCGCGCTTTCCGTGTTCCTCGCCCTGGTGGCGGTCTTGTCGCTTTGGGGGCTGAGGGGGGTTTCGTCATCCCTTCGGCGCCTGCATTTGGCTCCCTTTCATCGTGAGGGAGTTGTCATTCCGCTGGGCCCGGAGGGAAGCGGCTATTCCGGGCGCATTTTGGAGCCGACGGTGGTGCGGGAAGGGGCGGATTTTTACGCCTGGTATTCCGGGCTTCCCTATAACGGCGGCGGCTTGGACGAACATTGGAATGTCTATTATTCCTGGAGCCGCGATGGGAAAGTGTTCACGCCGGGTTCCCTGGCGCTGGCGGGAGCGTGGGAACAATCCGTCGTTAAATCCGGGGCGATTTACTACATGGCCTATGTGCGGGCCAATGGATTCAATGTGCGCCTGGCCACCTCCGAGGATCGTCTGCATTGGGTCGACCGTGGGGAAATCGTCAATGCGAACGCTGCATGGACGAAGACCGGGCCGGGATTTGGCCCGCGGGAGCCGGATCTATTCAAGGACCCCGTCAGCGGGGATTGGTTTGTCTATTTCGGCGCGGCGGCAGCTGACGGAAAATATAAAATAGGCATGGCCCGGTGCCCGGCGGGAAAAAATCCGGCGCTTCCGGGGGACTGGATCGTTCAAGCAACGCCTTTCTTTTCCCCGGACACCTCCCATGGCCGGTGGAACGACGGGGGGGACACGGAAAGCCCCTGCGTGGAATATTATCCCCGCCTGAAAAGGGGAGGGGTGTATCTGCTCTCCTTCATCGGTTACCGCCCGCTTCCGGCGGTTAACAAGAGTTGGCGCATCGGCTTGGCCGCCGCCTCTTCCCCGGAAGGTCCCTTTACCGAGATATGCTTCAATCCTATTTGCGAAGGAGGCCGTCCGGGGGCGTTCGATGAGAACATTGTAGGGGAGGTTTCCCACTTGGAGTATAAGGGCGTCTTTTACCTATATTATTCGGGGGGCAAAAAAAACGGAGCCAACCAAATCGGCCTTTTGACCATTCCTTCCCTGGACATGGCCGAATGGATCGAACAGCCCTACGCCCTCAGGTCGAAATAGGGGATCTGCTTTTTTCGGATCTCGTCGCGGGACTCTTCGTAGCCCGCGTCGGCGTAGCGCATGACGCCCAGGGAGGTGTCATTGGTCAAACTGCGGCGAAGGCGCTCGTCGGCCTCTTCCGTGCCGTCGGCGACGAGGGTGACTCCCGCGCTGGTCATGTAGCCGCTGTATCCGCCGCCGCCTGAGTGGATCGCCACCAGGTCGGCCATGGAGGAGCAATGGAGCATGGCGTTGAGCAGCGGCCAATCGGCCACGGCGTCGCTGCCGTCCCGCAGATTCTCCGTCATGATGTGGGGATGGGCCATGGCGCCGGCGTCGAGATGGTCCCGGCTGAAGGCGACGGGGGCGCTCACGCGCCCCTCCCGCACCATCCGGTTGACTTCCAGGGCCAGATCGGTCCGCTCGCCGTGGCCGAACCAGCCGATGCGCGCGGGAAGGCCTTGGAAGGGGATGTGCTTTTTCGCCAATCCGATCCAGCGCACCGCCCCTTGGTTTTCCGCGAAGCGCTCCAGGATCATCTCATCGATGGCCGCGATGTCGGCGGGATCGCCGGAAAGGGCGATCCAGCGGAAGGGGCCGATGCCCCGGCAAAAGAGCGGGCGCAGGAAGGCTTCCGTGAAGATGGGGATGTCGAACGCCCGATGGACGCCTGCCCGTTGGGCCTGGCTGCGGATGTTGTTGCCGTTATCGAAGACGACGGAGCCCGCTTTTTGGAAAGCGAGCATCGCCTCGACGTGCAGGCGGATGGAGGCCAGCGCCTCCGCTTCCAGCCGCCGGGGATCGCTGCCGCGCAGGGCGGCGATGCTGGAGGGCGTGTGTCCGATGGGGATGTAGCCGTGGAGGAGGTCGTGGGCGGCGGTTTGGTCGGTCACCACGTCGGGGACGATGCCGCGCCGCAGGATCTCCGGGTAGACTTCGGCCGCGTTTCCCTGGAGGCCCACGGAGACCGGCTTGCGGTCCCGCACCGCCTCCGCGATGAGGGAGAGGGCTTCGTCGAGCGTGTCGGCGCGGCGCTGGAGGTAGCCGATCTTTAGCCGCCGCTCGATCTTTTCCGGGTCGGCCTCAACGGCCAGGATGGCCGTCTCCGCCATGACGCCGGCCAGCGGCTGCGCGCCGCCCATGCCGCCCAGGCCGGCGGTCAGGACGAAGCGCCCGCGGAGGCTGCCCTGGAAATGCCGTTCGGCGATCCGCTGCAGGATTTCGTAGGTGCCCTGGATGACGCCCTGCGTGCCGATGTACTGCCAGGCTCCCGCGGTCAGGCCGCCCCAGCAAATCAGCCCCTTTTCCTCAAGGCGGTAGAAATGCTCCGGCGTGGCCCAGCGGCCCACCAGGTTGCAGTTGGCCATGACGACCAGCGGCGCCCGCGTATGCGTCTTGAGGACGCCGATCGGCTTGCCTGATTGGATGACCAGGGTTTCGTCTTCTTCCAGCGCCTGAAGCGCGGAGACGATTTGGTCGTGGGATTTCCAATCGCGCGCGGCTTTGCCCAGGGAAGCGTAAACGACCAGGTCGCCGGGGCGCTCCCCGACGGCCAGGACGTTCTCAAGCAGCCTGAGCAACGCTTCCTGCCGCCAGCCTTTGCAGCGCAATTGGTTTCCCGAAGTGATCTGGAAGGTTCGATTCATAGGGAAAGGATGGGGAAAGATCGGAGGAGAGCTGCCGCAGCACGGCTCGGGCTTCCAGGATGTCGGGGGTAAGGGGGCGGTCATGGGCCAGCATCGGCACGCGGGCGCGGAGTGCGGCGTGTAGGCGGGCCGTTCCGGTGCCCAGGGCGAAGGGAGGCAGCAGGTCGACGGCCTGGGCGGCGTGGAGCAGCTCGATGGCGGCCAGCGACCAGAAGGAGTCGAGGATCGCCTCCAGCCGTTCCAGGACTAGGACGGAATTTGTGCCGATGTCCTCCATGTTCCCTGCCAGCGGGCTGAAGTCGGCGGAGACGGGCGCGGCCTGGCTGCGGATGTGGGCGTCGAGCGCGGCGAAGGTCTTTTGGATGGTGGCGAAGGCGAGCGTCTCCGGATTCGGCGCCAAAAAGCGGGGCAGGCCGTGCGGCCGGTCTTCCTCAAAGTGGCGCAGGCGGGCGGTGACCGCCCGCGAGGCGTGGGAAAGGGCCAGGCCCAGGCTTTCGACGGCCAGCGTCCCCGAGAGGTCGATCGAGGCGGCCGAGGCCACGATCTCGCCGGTTTCCCAAAAGACGGCGGGGTTGTCGTCAGCCGTGTTGAGCCGGGAGGTGAGGGAGGCCTGGGCCCATTCCAAGGCGTCCCGGGCCGCGCCGTGGATGTGGAAGGCGGAGCGGAAGCTGAGGGGCTCGTGGATCCGGTCGGAGGCGGGGCGCCGTTCCAGCGCGCCGCCGCGGAGGAAGCTCCGGACTCGCACCGCGCTGGCCCGGCTGCCGGGGGAAGCGTGGGACGCGTCGAAGCGGGCGTCGAGCGGGGAAAGCTCCGCCTGCCACGCTTCCAGGGAGAGGGCGTAAATCGCGTCGAGCGCCTCCAAGAGGCGCCCCGCCTCTTCCAGCCGTAAGGCGGCCAGGCCGACGGAAAGGGAATTGGAGCTGACGATGGCCAGGCCTTCCTTCGCGCCGAGGCGCAGCGGGGAGAGGCCCTTTTCCGCCAGGGCCTGCAGCGCCGGTTTTTCGACGCCTTCGACCCGCACGGTTCCTTCCCCCATCATCGCCAGCCCGATGGAGGCCAGGCACCCGATGTCGCAGACGCCGACCGAGCCGCGCTTCGGCACCAAGGGGTGGATGCCGTGGTTCAAGAAGTCGCGGTAAAGGCGGACCGCCTGCACGCTTAAGCCCGCGCGGCCTAGAAGCGCCGTGTTCAGCCGCACCAGGAGGGCGGCGCGTGTCTCCTCGTCGGTCGCCCAGGGAGGAAGGCCCACGGCGTGGCTGTGTAGCAGCTTGCGGTTGAAGCCTTCGATTTCCCCCACCGGGATGCGGCGGTCGAAGTTGCGTCCCACACCGGTGTTGATGCCGTAGTGGGGCTGCTCTCCCTGCGCCGCCTGCAGGACGACTTGGCGGGCCTGCTCGACCCGCTTCTCCGCCAAGGGAACGAACGAGACGGGCCGACGGTCCCGGGCCACCGCCACCACCTCTTCGATCGTCAGCGAGGAGCCGTCCAGGACGATCATGCGGCGCTTTGCCCGTCCAGGGCGTAGTCGGCCAGGTTGATCCCCAGGGCCTTTTCGACCGGCGGATAGACCGTCGGGTCGGTCACGCTGGAGCTCATCGGCAGCAGCGATTTCTCGATGCGCAGCACCACGATTTCCGCTCCCACCTGGACTTGTCCGGCGCTGAGGGGGTGGCCCCCCAGGGTCAGGGTGGTGATCACGTCGGGATAGCTGGCGATCCGGCGCCCGTCGGCGTCGTCGACCGCCATGTGCTCGTTCATCACGTGCAGGGTGACGCGCTCGCGGCCGGTCCCGACCTCGATGCGGCCGATGTCGAACGCCGCGTTCGTGTAGGCCACGTCCTTCGCGGTGACGGTGCCGCGGCCAATCAGGGTGCCGCCGGTATGGGAGAGGATCGCCTTCAACACGTCGGAGCCGCTTTCCTCCGCCTTCACGATCGCCTCGCCCAGGCGCAGGGCGGAGGTGATGCCGCCGATCGCGCCGTGCTGCTTCACGTAGGCGGCGTCGATCGGCAGGCGGGCGCTGGCGGCGAAGCCCCCCGCCTGGTCCGCCGCGGTCCGCAGGATCGCGGAGGTTTTCGCCACCGTGCCCCGGACGACGAGCTCCACGTAGGAGCCGGTCTCCCGCTTCCCGCCGACGAGCGTCTGCACCGTTTGCAGGTCCTTCCGGGAGGCCAGCCCCATCGCCCCCATGTCCCCGGTGGGGTGGGCGCGGATGTCGCCGGTGGCGTCGATGACTTTCAGGCCCAGAAGGGCGGCGGGAAGCCAGCCGTTGATCGAGCTGGACATGCCGTTTTGCGGGGTCATCACGCCGAAGATGGGGCGGTCGATCGCCTCCTGCAGCAGTTGCACCGCCTTGACGTAGTCGACGCCGAGCATCTGCCAGTCGGTCGTTCCGGCGGGAGCGCCGATAGCGGTCGTGGTCACAATGACGGCGTCGTTGGGGACTTCGCTCACGGGGACCAGCTCCGGCTGGCCGATGGCCACCGCCGCGCCGCCAATCTGCAGGCCGTGCTCCACCCATCCTCCGCCGCCGGAGGCGTAGATCGAGCCGCCTTTCACGGCCGCTTCGACGTCTTTCCGGGTCAAAATCCGACTCATGGGAGGGGCAGCCTAACGAGAGAACGGAGTTGACGTCGAGTTATTTTCTATATAATCTATAGACTATAAATAGACTCTCTTCCTATTCGAAGCCGCAGGCCGCCGCTCCGTTTCCTTTGGAATCGTTCGTGCAGTGCCCGAGTGTCTTTCTTCAGTCCCTTTCTCCCGCCGAGCGGGATTCAATGCGGGAGCTTTACTACGTGGCCTATCTTCAGGCCCTTAACGAGGTGAACCAAAACGGTTTGGATCACCTGGGACCGGAGGGTTTCCTTGGCCTCGACATCTGACTCCGCCACCACCAAGCCGGAGCGGACGGCCTCCCAGGCCGAGTTGGTCCGCCGGATCTTGCGCGCGCTTTCCGGCCTCGAATACGGCTCGGTGGAAATCGTCGTCCAAGACTCCAAGGTGGTCCAGATTGAGCGCAATCAGAAGTCCCGCTTTGCCCGTCCCCTGGAGATTCCCCCGCCGGGGATTTGAATAGTCTATAGACTATTAATCCTTCGTGGAGAGGGATTTCCACTTGCGGATATCCGCTTCGAGGCTAAGTAAAGAGGACCTGTCAGCAGGGGCGTCCTTTATTCCCGGGACGTATGGCAATCAAAGGACCGCCCGGATCCTTCGAAGGAACGGCGGCACGACACAATCCAAGGAGAACAAACATGAATTCGATGATGACGATGGACCGCGCGATGGGCATGCCCATGCAGGGCGGAATGAACAACATGATGATGGTCCCCCGCTGCACGCTCAAGATGGAGAAGTGCGAGAACGGGATGAAGATGATGGCCTCCTGCAAGGACGCCGCCGCCATGGCCATGATGAAGAACCTCTGCACCATGCTGGACGGCGGCATGATGAGCTGCCACATGCTGATGAACGGCATGATGGTGATGGCCTGCAACATGACCATGGGCGTCTGCAAGTGCGAGATGACCGCCGAAGGCATGTGCTGCACCTGGACCAGCGAAGACGCGAAGTGCTGCCAGATGATCCAGGAGTGCTGCGACTGCATGACGGCGATGATGGCCTGCGGCTGCACCTGCTGCGTCTGCATGAACGGCACGCCCGTTTGCTGCTGCTAAGCTAGCCTTCGACCACGCAAAAACGCCCGGCTCTCCGCGATGGAGGGCCGGGCGTTTTTTTGCGTCCGTGGATTGCCGAAAGAAAAAGGGGGGGAGCCGCTTATCGGATTTGAACCGATGACCCACGCTTTACGAAAGCGTTGCTCTACCACTGAGCTAAAGCGGCGAAGGAAAGAGGACTCTAAAAGACCGATGCCCGGCTTGGCAAGTGCGGGCTATTGGCGCGCCGCTTCTTCACGGTCTAACTGGCAAGGGGGGACCTAATCGGCCTTCTTCCGTTTTTTATAATGGGGGGAAGAGATGGAGTTCGTTTTCATTTTGATGGCGGGAAATTCCTGGGAAAATAGCTCCGAGGCCGTCAGGCCGTAGACTTTTGCAATCTGCCCAATGAGGCGGATGGAAACATTCGGGCGCCTGCCAAGCTCAATGTCTTGGTAGTGGGGATAGGATATGCCGGCCAATTCCGCAAAGTGCAATTGGGTCAACCCCGCCTTCCGTCGCAGCTCTTTCACTCGCATCCTGAAGAATCCCTCTATTTCTGTCTGGGTGGACACCCGCTGATCTTTAAGAGTGCATTACACAATTAACACAGGCTAAAGCCGGTTCTTATTGACGCGTACTTTAGCCTGTGTTTGTTGTTCTTGCATGTCTCATATTGAGGAAAGGGAGCCGCGCCGGTTCCGGGACGGGGTCCTGGAATTTCTCATCAACTGGATCATTTGCCTTGTCTGCGGAGGCTTCTTGATGGCGTTGGGAGCCTTCCTTTACGGCTATTTCGGGATAGGTCACGCCTCCCTTTTGGCGCTGCTTTTGTCAGGGCTCTTTGCGGCGTTTATTTTGCCCCGCTGATTTTCCCGTGCCTTATTTTTCCCAATTGGACGCGCTCCGCTTCGCGGCGGCGCTCCTGGTCGTATGGAGCCATGCCATTGGGAATAACGCCTTTCATCACGGGGAGCTGGGGCGCTTGGGGGTGCTCGTGTTTTTTCTCATTTCGGGGTTCGTGAATTATCAGTCTTTGCTTAAGGACGCTTCTCTTTCCCGGTTTGGCATAAAAAGGTTTTTCCGGCTTTATCCCGCTTTCATGGTGTCGCTTTTGGCCGCGGCTGCCTGCTGGGGGATTACGATTCCCCAGTTGCTTTGCAATGTGACGATGCTGCCTTCTTTATTGGGGCAAAGGGAAGCGATTGGGGTTTATTGGACGTTGGAGATAGAGGTGCTTTTCTATCTGTCGCTTTTGTTTTTTAGCCGGTTGGAATTGCTTCAGAGGCCCGTGTTTTTAGTTGCTGCTATATCGGCTTTTGTGACCTCCGGCCTATATTGGCAGCATCTTCGAAATATTGGAGCAATCCATCCTCCTGACGCTTATCGTAAGTTTCTGCTCTTTTTTGCGGTCCTTTATTTGGGAGCCCTGTATGGATGGGCTTGGCAGCGGAGCGCATGGAAATACGCCTTATTTGGGACCGTGCTCGCAATGGGGGCGCTGTCTATCCCTAGCCATGCCAGGCTGTGGGAATTGGCAACTTATTGGATGTCCCCTGTAATCTTCTGGGGCGTGTTGAAATGGGGTGCGAACATGCCTCAATGGATTTCGGGGCTGGGGAAGCTCGCTTACTCCATGTACTTATTTCATCCGTTTCTGGTTCAGTGGCTTCCGAGTAATTGGGTGGCCAGATGCGTTGCTCTTCCCATTTTGACCATCCCGCTGGCTTTCCTGGTCTATTTCTTGGTGGAAGACCCGTTGAATCGGCTGGGCCATCACCTTGCCAAGGCGGGGCGGGACTGACGGGCTATTGCGCGGAACCTTCGATCGCCCCGGAAGGGGTGACGGGGGCGATGTTCAGGATGACGCTGTGGTGGGCGGCGTCTTCCTCGATGACTAGGAGGACGGTGTAGGCGCCGTGCTGGCCCTTCGGCTTGGCGCGGAAGCCGTAGGGAAGGACGGGAACGCCCTGGCGGTTGGTGAAGGTGCGCCCGCCGTTGACGGCCCAGCCGACGTCCTCGACTTCCAGGGTCTTCCGCACGAAGTCGAGGAGGCCGGGGGCTTTCTTTAGTTGCGGCACGGCGTCCTCCTGGAAGCCGACGCTGCCGCCCTCCGCGCGCAGGGGCGCGGCGGCGGCCAGGAGGACGGCGGCGAGAAGGATGAGGGCGCGCACGGACTATGCCCCTATCGCTTCAGGATCTGCCGCAGGACGTAGGGCAGGATGCCGCCGTGGCGGTAGTAGTCGACCTCGATGGCGGTGTCGATCCGGCAGACGATGGGGACGGTCTGCGTGGAGCCGTCGGCGCGGGTGATTTCCAGGGTGAGCTTCTGGCGGGGCTTCACGTCGTCGGTCAGGCCCAGGATGCTGAAGGTTTCCGTGCCGTCGAGGCCGAGGGTCTTGGCGTTGGTCTTTTCCTCGAAGCAGCAGGGCAGGACGCCCATGCCGACGAGGTTGCTGCGGTGGATGCGCTCGAAGCTTTCGGCGACGACGGCGCGGACGCCGAGGAGGCGGGTGCCCTTGGCGGCCCAGTCGCGGGAGCTGCCGGTGCCGTATTCCTGGCCGGCGAAGACGACGAGGGGGACGCTTTCCTTCTTATACTTCATGGCGGCGTCGTAGATGGGGAGGACTTCGCCGTCGGGCTGGTGCTTGGTGACGCCGCCTTCGACGCCGGGGACCATGAGGTTCTTGATGCGGACGTTGGCGAAGGTGCCGCGGGTCATGACCTGGTCGTTGCCGCGGCGGGCGCCGTAGCTGTTGAAGTCTTCCCACTTCACGCCGTGTTCCAGGAGGTATTGGCCGGCGGGGGAGGTCTTCTTGATGCTGCCGGCGGGGGAGATGTGGTCGGTGGTGACGGAGTCGCCGAAGATGCCCATGGCGCGGGCGCCCTGGATGTCGGCGATGTGGCCGGCTTCCAGGCCGAAGCCGGCGAAGAAGGGCGGCTCCTGGATGTAGGTGCTCTCCGTGTTCCAGGCGTACGTCTCGCCGACGGAGCTGGGGATCTCGTTCCAGGCGGGGTTCTGCTCGGCGAAGTCCTTGTAGAGTTTCCGGTAGGATTCGGGCTGAAGGGAGGTTTGGATGGTGTCTTTGATCTGCTGGAGGGTGGGCCAGAGGTCGCGCAGGTAGACGGGCTGGCCGTCCTTGCCGGTGCCCAGGGGTTCTTTCGTCAGGTCGATGTCGACGCGGCCCGCCAGGGCGAAGGCGACGACGAGCGGGGGCGACATGAGGAAGTTGGCGCGGATGTTCTGGTGGACGCGGGCTTCGAAGTTGCGGTTGCCGGAGAGGACGCTGGCGGCGACCAGGTCGTTTTTGACGATGGCGTCTTCCACCGGCCCGTCCAGGGGGCCGGAGTTGCCGATGCAGGTGGTGCACCCGTAGCCGACGGTCTGGAAGCCGAGCTGGTCGAGGTAGGGGGTGAGGCCCGCCTTGTTAAGGTAGTCGGTGACGACGCGGGAGCCGGGGGCCAGGGAGGTTTTCACCGCCGGGTTGACGGTGAGGCCCGCTTCCACGGCTTTCTTGGCCAGGAGGCCCGCGGCGAGCATGACGGAGGGGTTGCTGGTGTTGGTGCAGCTGGTGATGGCGGCGATGAGGACGCTGCCGTTGCCGACCTGCGCCTCGACCGGCTGCGGGTGGGAGGGGCCGTTGAGGGTGACGGGGGTGCGGAAGGAGAGTTCCTCCGCCTTCTTGCCGAAGCCGTTTTCCGCGACGGGGCGGGCGAAGGAGGTGGTGAAGTTTTCCTTGAGCTGGGGCAGGGGGACGCGGTCCTGCGGGCGCTTGGGCCCGGCGACGCTGGGCTGCACGTCGGCCAGGTTCAGCTCCAGGCTGGCGCTGTAGACGATGCCGTCTTCCTTCGTGGGGATGCCGAAGAGGTTCTGCGCCTTGTAGTAGTTCTCGAAGAGGGCGACCTGCTCTTCCGTGCGGCCGGTGGCGCGCAGGTAGTTGACCGATTCCTGGTCGACGGGGAAGTAGCCCATGGTGGCGCCGTATTCCGGGGCCATGTTGGCGATGGTGGCGCGGTCCGGCAGGGGGAGGGAGGCAGCGCCGGGGCCGTAGAATTCGACGAATTTGCCGACGACCTTGAACTTGCGCAGCATCTCGGTGACGTTCAGGGCCAGGTCGGTGGCGGTGACGCCCTCGCGGAGCGATCCGGTCAGGTGGACGCCGACGACTTCCGGGGTGAGGAAGTAGACGGGCTGGCCGAGCATGCCCGCCTCCGCCTCGATGCCGCCCACGCCCCAGCCGACGATGCCCAGGCCGTTGATCATGGTGGTGTGGGAGTCGGTGCCGACGAGGGTGTCCGGGTAGAACATGCTGCCCTGGGTGAAGACGCCCTTGGCCAGGTATTCGAGGTTCACCTGGTGGACGATGCCGATGCCGGGCGGGACGACTTTGAAGGTCTCGAAGGCCTGCTGGCCCCACTTGAGGAATTCGTAGCGCTCCCGGTTGCGAAGGAATTCGATCTGGAGGTTTTTGGCGAAGGCGTCGGCCGTGCCCGCCACGTCGACCTGGACGGAGTGGTCGACGACGAGGTCGACGGGGACGAGGGGCTCGATGAGTTTGGGATCGCGGTTGAGCTTGGCCACCGCGCCGCGCATGGCGGCCAGGTCGACCAGGAGGGGGACGCCGGTGAAGTCCTGCAGGACGATGCGGGCGACGACGAAGGGGATCTCCTCCAGCACGGGGGCGGCGGCGTTCCAGTTGGCCAGGGTGCGGACGTCGTTCTCGCTCACTCGCTTGCCGTCGTAATTACGCAAAACGGATTCCAGGACGATCCGGATGCTCACGGGCAGCTTGCTGATAGGGCCCACCCCGGCTTTTTCCAGTGCAGGCAGGGAGTAGTAGTGGCCCTTGCCCCCCGTCGGAAGTTCTAGCGTCTGGAGAGTGTCGAAAAGGTTGTGGGGGGTGCTCATGAGATAAGTAAAACTTAATGTAATATCCCCTCCATTTTTGACAATCCTACGTTTGCCTAAAAAGGGATTTTACGATAGCATTTGCCCTATCATCGGGGCCCGCCTTTGCGGGCAGGGCTGTTCAGAAAACACGAGAACCGCAAACAAACCAGAAAAGACGAATGAAAAGTTCCAATGCCTGGAGTGAATCGAGCTCGAAGTTGAACAAAAACCCCTTCCGCGCCGCCGACTGCCGCGGGGAGAAACCCCAGCTTCATCGCTATGAGCGGCGGAAGGTCCGCCAGCTCATCCGAACCAGCGATTGGTCTCCCGAGGACGGGGGCTAGCTTTCTCCTTCGTCCGGCTCCATGTTAGGGCCGGATGAAGACCGCCCTCGTCTGGTTCCGGCGCGACCTGCGCGTCGCCGATAATACCGCCCTGCATGCCGCGGGGAGGGATTTCGACCGCGTCTACGGCCTCTACGTTTTCGAGGACCGGGAGCTGAAGGATTCCCGCGCGGGCGCGCCGCGCCTCCATTTTATCCTGGAATCGCTCGATTCGCTGGGCAAGAACCTGGCGGAGCGGGGCAGCCAGCTATTGTGGCGCCGGGGCGTGGCGGAGGAGGAGGTCCTCCAAGCCGTCCGGGAAACGGGCGCGGAGGCGGTCTATTACAACTTTGACGGGGAGCCGGGCGGTTGCGCCCGGGACAAGCGGGTCCGCGCCAAGCTGAGGGCGCAGGGCGTCCTGCCCCGCGCGTGGAAGGACGATGTCCTGCACGACGGCCGGGAGGTCCTGAAGGCCGACGGGAAGCCTTACGTGGTCTTCACGCCTTATTCCCGCGCCTGGCGGGCGTTGCCGAAGGAGGCGCCGCTCCCCGCGCCGCGTTTCCGCCAACCGGCCGGGCCTTTGCCGGAGGAGCCGCTGCCGACGCTGGCGGAGCTGGGCTTCACGCTGGAGGCCGATCCCGCGCGGCTCGCTTTCCAGGGCGGGGAGCGGGCGGGACGGGACCGGCTGAAGGCGTTCGCCGCCGGGCCGCTCCTGCGCTACGGCAGCCTGCGGGATTTCCCGGCCGCCGACGGCGCGTCCCGCCTTTCCGCGCACCTGACGGTCGGGACGCTCTCCCCGCGGACGGTTTACGCGAAGGCGATGGAGGCGCGCGCCGCCCATCCGCGCGCGGGGGAGGAGGTGGACACCTTCGTCGGCGAGCTGATCTGGCGGGAATTTTACCGGCAGATCCTCTGGCATTTTCCGCAGGTGGAGACGGAGGCTTTCAAGCCCGCCTACAAGGACCTGCCGTGGCGGAACGACGCGAAGCAGTTCCAAGCCTGGTGCGAGGGGCGGACGGGCTACCCGATTGTGGACGCCGGGATGCGCCAGCTGAACCAAACGGGCTGGATGCACAACCGCCTGCGGATGATCGCGGCGATGTTTTTGACCAAGCACCTTTTGGTGAGCTGGCAGTGGGGGGAACGCTATTTCATGCAGCGGCTGGCGGACGGCGACCTGGCGAGCAACAACGGCAGCTGGCAGTGGAGCGCCAGCACGGGGACGGACGCGCAGCCTTACTTCCGCATTTTCAATCCGAACCGGCAGGCGGAGCGCTTTGACCCGGAAGGGGAGTTTATCCACCGCTATGTGCCGGAGGCGGACCGCCCCGGTTATCCGCGCCCGATCGTGGATCACGCGGCGCAGCGGCTGAAGACGCTGGCCTTGTTCAAGGGGCACGTGGGCTAGGCTGAATGTCGATTCAGCCTAGCGTTTCTTCGTCCAGGCGGCGATGAGGCCGCTGATGTCGAGGGGCTGGCCGGTGCTGTCGTGGGTCGGCAGCCGGTTTTTGTAGGAGGCGGTGAAGTCGACGTTCTCCAGCGTCAGACGGGAAAAGAGGCCCTCGATCTGCGGGCCTTTCCTGTTCTTTTTGGGGCCGGTCAGGGCGTCCAGGACGTCTGTCCTTTTGTAATAGTCGGCCAGGGCCAGGAGGCGTTCCCGGGCCTCCGGCTCCGTGCGCCGGGCCGTGGCGGTCCACCGCTCCTTGGGCCAGGCGGGGCCGCCGGTTTCGATCTCCTCCGCAAAGATCTGCGCCGCCATGGCACGGGCGTGGACGGGATTGGGGGGGAAACCCATGCTGCGGCGGCCTTCGCTATCCCCGTAGAGTTCCAGCAGGGAGCCGTAGATGGAGGGAAGGGCGTCCCGGAAGAAGGCTTCCTGCTGTTTCGGGGAGAGGACGCCCAGGACATGCTCCCGCAGTTCGGATAGGGCGGCATGGGCGTCGGGATTGTTCTCGGTTTTCCAGGCGTTGCGGGAATCGTCGCCGCGAAGGGCGGGCTCCAGCGCGGTGCGCAGGGCCTCCCGGGTGCGGGGGAGTTCTTTCCACTCCCCGGCGGCGCAGGCGGCGACGGCGAGCTGGTGGAGCCGGGCCTGGATTTCGATGTGGCTGAGGTAGTAGAGGCGGGGGACGGCGCCGATGTTGTGCTGGTTGTCCAGGAGGGTGGTTTCCCGCTCGGCGGTTTGGGAGTCGGTTTCTTCCGAGGCGAGGATGGCGTCCAATTCCGCCCCGTGGCCGTGTTGGACGCTTTGCCCGACGGTTTCCGCCTGCAGGTCCGGCTGGAGAAAGCGGTCCAGGCTGAAGGCGACCCATTGCAGGACGTGGACGGCTTCATGGCCTAGGACGGTCAGGTCGGTTTCCACGTTGCGGCGGTTTCGGGGCGGCAGCAGATTGCCGTCGACCTCGGCGTAGTCGGAGAAGGTTTCCTCCAGCACCACGACGTGTTCTTCCACTTCGTAATTGGCCAGGTCGCTGTAGCTGAGGCGGCAGAAGGAGGCCCCGGCGTCGATTTCGTCGCTGTTCTTGGCGCTCGTGCGGAGTTTTTTGAAGACGATGGGGATTTCCGGCAGGGAGGCCGCCCCCTGTGGGATGCCGGGCGGCGGCCATTGGCCGAAGTCCAGTTCCAGCAGCTCCTGCGCGCTGGCGTGGCCGCGGCTAAGGAGGGCTTTGAGTTGGGCCTGCCGGTCTTTCATGCGGAAGCGGGGGCAGAAGCACGAAACATGCCCAGAAATTCATTTCCTTTGGCGGCGCGTTGGCTCTAGAAATATCCCTCCGCCCATGACTTCCGCGCAGCTTCGCAACAGTTTCCTCGAGTTTTTCCGCGAAAAAGACCACGCCATCGTGGCGTCCTCCAGTCTGATGCCGGACGCGCCGAATCTTTTGTTCACCAACGCGGGGATGAACCAGTTCGTGCCCATCTTCCTGGGGCAGGCGGAATGTCCCTTCACGCCGCCCCGGGCGGCTGACACGCAAAAGTGCATCCGCGCGGGCGGCAAGCACAACGACTTGGAGGACGTGGGCCTGGACACCTACCACCACACGTTCTTTGAGATGCTGGGGAACTGGTCCTTCGGCAACTATTTCAAGGCGGAGGCGATCGCCTGGGCCTGGGAGCTGCTGGTGGACCGCTGGAAGTTTCCGCCTGAGCGGCTCTACGCCACGGTCTACAAGCCGGGGGAGGGGGATCCCGCCGAGTTCGACCAGGAGGCCTACCACCTCTGGAGCCGCATCTTCACGAAGCACGGCCTCGATCCGGCCGTCCACATCGTCTACGGCAACAAGAAGGACAATTTCTGGATGATGGGGGAGACCGGCCCCTGCGGTCCCTGTTCGGAAATCCACGTCGACCTGACGCCCGCCGGGGACACGAAGGGGAGCCTGGTCAACCAGGGCCACGCCAGCTGCATCGAGATCTGGAACCTCGTCTTCATCCAATACAACGCGACGGCCGACGGCGGCTTCGTGGAGCTGCCCGCCCGCCACGTGGACACGGGCATGGGCTTCGAGCGAGCCTGCTCCGTGGTCCAGTGCACGGATAATTTCCGCGTCTTCGACCCGAAGAAGATCTCCAATTACGCGACCGACGTCTTTCACCCCTACTTCGAGGCGCTCAAGGAGCTTTCCCGCCGCAGCTATCACGGCACCATGCCGAAGCCCGGCACCGCCGGGGAGACGGAGCAGGAGAAGATGGACGTGGCCTTCCGCGTCATCGCCGACCATATCCGCACCCTGAGCCTGGCGATCGCCGACGGTATCATCCCCAGCAACGAGGGGCGCGGCTACGTCCTGCGCCGCATCCTGCGCCGCGCCGTCCGCTACGGCCGCGTGCTGGGGTTGACGGAGCCCTTCCTGCACTCCCTGGTGCCGGTGGTGGCCCGTTCCCTGGGGGAGGTTTTCCCGGAGGTCGACCGGCAGATCGCCCTCGTCGCCCGCGTCATCCGCGGGGAGGAGGAGAGCTTCTTTAAGACTATCGACCGCGGCCTGGGCACTTTCGAGCAGATGGCGGCCGCGACGCGCGCCGCCGGAAAGAGCGTCCTCTCCGGCCCCGACGCCTTCCAGCTTTACGACACCTACGGCTTCCCCCTGGACCTCACGCAGCTGATGGCGCGGGAAAGCGGCCTGACCATCGACGAGGCGGGCTTCGAGTCCCTCATGGAGGCGCAGCGCAGCCGTTCCCAGGCGGCGCAGAAGAAGGAGGCCGTCGTCGTCCAGTCCGGCAGCGTCGCCAAGATTCCCGCCACCCTCTTCGTCGGCTACGACGCGCTGGAGGCCCAGGCCACCCTCCTGCACCGGGAGGGGACCGCCGTCATCGTCGACCAGACGCCGTTCTACGCGGAGATGGGCGGCCAGGTGGGCGACCAGGGCGAATTGATCCTGGGCGAGGAGACCTTCCGCGTGGAGGACACCGTCCGCACCCCGGCGGGCCATTACCTGCACAAGCTGGCGGCGGAGGAGGAAGCCCTGGGCGGCCTGCAGCCCGGCGCGGTCGTCACCCTGCGGGTGGACGAAACCCGGCGCACCCGCATTTCCCGGCACCACTCCGCCACCCACCTCCTGCACGAGGCGCTCCGCCACGTCCTGGGCGGCGGCGTGGGGCAAAAGGGTTCCCACGTGGGGCCCAACGGCCTGCGTTTCGACTTCTCCTTCCCCAAAGCCCTGACCAATGAGGAGCTGGCCGCGGTACAGGCCCGCCTCAACGAGCACATCGAGGGCGGCGCCCCGATCGCCACCACGGAGCGCCCCTACAAGGAGGTGAAGAACGATTCCTCCATCCTCCAGTTCTTCAACGACAAGTACGGGGAGAAGGTCCGCGTCGTCGACATCGGCGGCTATTCCAAGGAGCTTTGCGGGGGCACCCACGCGCAGAGCGCGGGGGAGATCGGCTTCTGCAAGGTGATCCTGGAAAGCGGCATCGCGGCGGGCGTCCGCCGCATCGAGGCCGTCGCCGGCCAGGCCCTTACGGAGCATGTGGAGGCCGAGGCGCCGAAGCAGGACGAGCGCTGGAAGCAGCTCCGCGCGAAGAAGGCGAACATCGAGGCCCTGCCCGCTTTCAAGACCGTCGCCGATCCCCACGACAACTGGCGCCAGCTTCTGGCCCGCCAGGAGCAGCTGGCCATCCTGGAGGCCGACGTCCTGCGCTGGGAGAAGGAGGAGACCGCCCGCATTGCGGCCCATTATAAGAACGCCGCCGAGCGCCAGTCGGAAGAGCTCATCGCCCGCGCCCAGGACCGGCGGGGCATCCCCACCATCATCGAGGATTGCGGGGAGCAGCATCCCGACTACCTCATCCACCTGGTGGAGGCGGTAAAGAAGCGTTGGAATGGCGTGCTGATTATCGCCGCCCATTACCAGGGGAAGGCCAGCGTGGCGGTGAACGTCGCCGACAGCTATCGCCAATACATCAACGCCGCCACCCTCATCGAGGGGATCATGCCCATCGTCAATGGACGGGGAGGCGGGAAGCCCTCCTTCGCCCGCGGTTCCGGCTCCGCGCCGGAAAAGGTCCCCGACGCGCTCCGCAAGGCTTCCGAGCTGTTCTAACTTCAACCGAAGGCTCCCATGCCGCCCAAGAAGAAAAAAAGCCCCGCCGGGGGCGCGCGTTTCGACTCCATTCCCTCCGTCCTGGCCGACTTGCGCCAGGGCAAGATGGTCATCGTCACCGATGACGAAGACCGGGAGAACGAGGGCGACCTGGTCATGGCCGCCTGCAAGGCGACGACCCATAGCGTCAACTTCATGGCCGTCCACGCCCGGGGCCTTATCTGCGCGCCGATCACCCCGGAGCGCGCCGCGCAGCTGGGCCTCCAGCGGATGGTGGCGGAAAACCAGGAAAGCTACCGGACCGACTTCACCGTCTCCGTTGACGCTGCCAAGGGGGTCACCACCGGGATCAGCGCCTCCGACCGCGCCGCCGCCATCCGCATCCTGTCCGATCCCAAGGCGAAGCCCGCCGCCCTGGTCCAGCCGGGCCACATCTTCCCCCTCCAGGCAAAGCCGGGCGGCGTCCTCCAGCGCGCCGGGCACACGGAGGCGGCCGTCGACCTCGTCCGCATGGCGGGGATGGACCCCTCCGCGGTGATCTGCGAGATCATGCGGGAGGACGGCGAGATGGCCCGCCTGCCGGAGCTGCTCAAGTTCCGCCGCCGCCACAAGCCTGAAGCTCTGTTCGATCCAGTCTCTCATCGAATACCGCCGCTGTATCGAGAAGCTCGTCCGCGCGGAGCAGAAGATCCGCATGCCGACGGATTTTGGCGACTTTGACCTGCACCTCTACCGCTCCCTGACGGACGGCCAGCACCACCTGGCCCTGGTGCGCGGCCCGATCGACGGGAAGAAGCCGATTCTGGTCCGCGTCCATAGCGAATGCCTGACGGGCGACGTCTTCGGCTCCCGCCGCTGCGATTGCGGGGGCCAGCTCCATACCGCGCTGAAGCAGATCGACCAGGCCGGTTCCGGCGTCCTCCTCTACATGCGGCAGGAGGGCCGGGGCATCGGCCTGGCGGCGAAGATCCACGCCTACAAGCTCCAGGAAGAGGGCCTCGACACCGTGCAGGCCAACCTGAAGCTGGGCTACGCCTCCGACCTGCGGGAATACGGCATCGGCGCGCAGATTCTTTCCGACCTGGGAGTGCGGAAGATCCGCCTCATGACGAACAATCCGAAGAAGGTCGTCGGCCTGGGCGGCTACGGCCTGGAAATCGTCGAGCAGGTGCCGGTCCGCATCCCGCCCAACCCGCACAACAAGCGCTACCTGGAAACCAAGCGCCGCAAGATGGGACACATTCTATGAAATTCGCCGCCGTCGTCAGCACCTACCACCGGGAATACACGGAGTCTCTCTACCGCTCCGCCAAGAAGATCATCGAGGGGAAGGGGCACAGCCTGGACGTCGTCTGGGTTCCGGGCTCCTTTGAAATCCCCCTGGCCGTCCAGCGCCTGGCCCGCAAGAAGCCGCGCTACGCCGCCATCATGGCCTTCGGCATCGTCTGGGAAGGGAAGACCCGGCACGCCGGGGAGATCATCCGGGCCTGCACCGATTCCCTCATGCGCATCATGCTGGAGAATGACATCCCCATCCTGCACGAGGTCCTCTCCATCCACACCGAATCGGAGGTCCGCGCCCGGACCATGGGCCGCCTGAACCGGGGCGTGGAGGCGGCGGAAGCCGCCTTGGCCATGACTGGACAGCCGAAGAAATAGACGTAGGATAGATCATTCCCTATGTCGATGCGCCGAATCGCCCGTGAGACCGCCGTCCAGTTCCTCTACCAGGAACGCCCGGCGAACGGCCCGTCCCTGGACGAGGCCCTGGCCCTCTTTTGGCCGATGCGGGAGATCGCCGAGAACACCCGCGCCTTCGCCGAGGAACTGATCCGGGGGACTCTCTCCCGCCTCCCGCAGGTGGACGAGAAGATCAAGGCCTACGTGGAGAACTGGGACTTCGAGCGCGTCGCCTCCGTCGACCGCGCCATCCTCCGCCTGGCCGTTTACGAGATGCTTTTCCGCGACGACATCCCCCCCGTCGTCTCCATCAACGAGGCGATCGAGGTGGCCAAGCGCTTCAGCTCGGAAGAATCGGGCCGCTTCGTCAACGGTATCCTGGACCGCGTCTGCAAGGACCTGCTCCGCCCCGCGCGTCAGGCGGCGGGAGGGCAGTAGCCGTGGGTTTCTGGCGCCGCCTCGCCGACAAGATTTCCCCCGTCACCGCCGTGGCCCAGGCCGTCGGCGGGGCCAAGGACCTCCTCCAACGCTTCACCAACCGGGAGGAGCCGCCCGATTGGGAGGCCCTCTTCATCGAGTCCGACCTGGGCGTGGAGCTTTCCCAGCGCTGGCTGGACGGCCTGGAAAAGCAGCGCCTGACGCGGGACCTGCCCGGCGCGGAGGCGTGGCTCTCCGCCGAGATGCGCCGCCTGGTCGAGCCGCCCGCTCCCGTTCCCGTCACCGGCAAGCCGGAGGTCATCCTCCTCTTGGGCGTCAACGGCGGCGGCAAGACGACGACCGCCGCCAAGCTGGCCCACCAGGCCCATGCCGCGGGCCGGAAGGTGGTCCTGGGCGCGGCGGACACTTTCCGCGCCGCCGCCGTAGACCAGCTCCAGGTCTGGGGGGACCGGGTGGGCGTGCCGGTCGTCTCCGCGCCGCCGGGGACCGATCCGGCCAGCGTCGCCTTCCGTTCCTATGAGGCGGCGCAAGAGGCCGATCTCCTTATCGTCGACACGGCGGGCCGCCTGCCGAATAAGAACAACCTGATTCTGGAACTTCAGAAGATCGAGCGCACCCTGCGGAAGAAGGCGGCCGACGCGCCGCACCACCGCTGGCTGGTGGTGGACGGCACCTCCGGCGGCAACATCCTGGTCCAGGCCCGCGCCTTCCACCAGGCCGTGGGGCTGACGGGGATGATCCTCAGCAAATACGACGCCTCCGCCAAGGGCGGCATGATCGCCGCCGTCCGGGCGGAACTGGGCATCCCCACCCTTTACCTGGGCACCGGCGAAGGGCCGGACGACTTGCGGCCCTTTTCCGCAGAGGATTATGTCCGCGACTTTTTCGGCGACTGACCGGCGCTGCATGCGCCGCGCGCTGGAGCTGGCGCGCACGGCCTTTGGCCGTACCAGCCCCAATCCCTGCGTGGGCGCCGTCCTGTGGAAGAAGGGGCGGGTCATCGGGGAGGGATATCACCGGGGCGCCGGAAAGCCCCATGCGGAAGTCGAGGCGGTGCGCGACGCCAAGCGCCGGGGGCACGATCCGCGGGGCGCCACCATTTACGTCACCCTGGAGCCCTGCTCCACCGTGGGCCGGATGCCGGCCTGCACGGGCCTGATCGTCCGGGAGGGGATCGCCCGCGTCGTCGCGGCGGCGGTCGATCCCAATCCGCTCCACGCGGGCGGCGGCTACGCGGTGCTGCGGGCGGCGGGCGTGCGCGTGGCCACGGGGCTCATGGCGGAGGAGTCGAACCGGATGAACCGGGCCTTCAACCACTTCATCGTCACCCGCCGCCCATGGGTGACGGCAAAGATCGCCCTGAGCCTGGACGGGAAGATCGCCCCGCCGCCGGGACACAGCCCCTGGCTTACTTCCGAGGCGGCGCGCCGGACGGCGCACCTCCTCCGCTGGGAGTGCGACGCGATCTTGGTCGGCGGGGAGACGGCGCGGGCCGACAATCCCCGGCTGACCGTCCGCCTGCCGGGGAAGCGCAAGCCGCAGCCGTGGCGGATCGTCTGGAGCCGGAAGGGGCAGCTGCCGCGCTCCCTCCACCTTTTTTCCGACGCACACCGGGAACGGACCCGCGTCGTCACGGCCCGCGCGTTTCCCTCCGTTTTGAAGGAGCTTGGCGGGATGGAGGTGACCCACCTTCTCTTGGAAGGGGGAGGGGGCGTGCTGACGGCGGCGCTGGCCTCCGGCTTGGTCAATGAGGTTGCCTTCTTCCTGGCGCCGCAGATTCAGGGAAGCCTTAAGGAAGCCCTTACCGCCGCGCTGTCCCACTCCCTTGAGCTGAAAGAGCCCGCCTTCGAGCGGTTGGGGCCGGACCTCTTTTGCCGGTGCTTATGCGGGTAGGGATTTTCTGGCCGCTCTTCGGCGCGGTGCTGGCGCTCATGGTGGCGGGCATCGTCCTGGGATTGGTGAGCGTGGGCCCGGCGGCCTGGCTGATCGGCTTTTCCTACATCGCTTACGATTCCTGGATTTTGGGCCGGATGGTTTGGGGGAGCTGGCGGCTGCCCCGTCGGGAAGGCGTTCCTGCCGGTTCCCGCCTCACGGTGACCGTCGTCGTCTGCGCGCGGAATGAGAGGGTGATTCTCCCGTCCTGCTTGGAAAGCCTCGCGGCGCAGGACGAGCCGGCGGAGGAAATCATCGTCCTGGACGACGGCTCGACGGACGGGACCGCCGCCTGGATGGCGGCGGCTTGGCCCGGGCTGCGGCTGGTCAGCCAGCCCCACTCCGGCAAGGCGGCGGCGCTCAATCGCGGCTGGCGGGCGGCGCGGGAAGAATTGGTCCTTACCCTGGACGCGGACACCCGGCCGGAACCGGGCGCGCTCCGCGCCGTGCGGGACGCCTTTGCCGCCGATCCCGCGCTGACGGCGGCGGGCGGGGTGCTTTTTCCCCACTGCCGCCCCGCGCCCGGGGGGCAGCTCTTCGCCTTCTTTCAAAAGTTCGAGTATCTCCGCTCCTACCTGTGGCGCGCGGTCTGGGCGCGGGGGGAGATGCTGCTCCTGGTTTCCGGGGCCTTTGCCATCTATCGGCGGGAGGCGTTGGAGGCTCTGGGCGGCTTTGACGCGAAAAGCTGGGTGGAGGATTACGATCTGGTTTACCGCCTTTACCGCCACGCGGGGGACCGGGGATTGCCCTGGAAGGTCGGCGTGGTGGCCGGGGCGCGGGCGGTGACGGACGCGCCCGCCGCCTTCCGGCCTTTCCTGCACCAGCGGACGCGGTGGTTCGCCGGATTCCTCGACACCCTTTTCCAAGCGCGGGAAATGGTCGGCAACGGCCGCTACGGCGCCATGGGGCGGCGGATGCTGCCGATGAAGGTCGTCGACACGCTCCTGCCGCTCTATGCCCTGCTGGCCCTGCTGCTCCTGGCTTATCTTCTTCTTTCCGGGAGCGCCTGGAGCGGGCCGATCCTGGCCGTCCTTCTGGCGAAGTTTCTTTACGACATCCTCCTGCACGCCGCCGCCATCGGCCTTTTCCAGCGGTGGCAGGGCCTCCCGCAGAGCCCGGCGCTCTGGTTCCAGGCCCTTGCCGCCACGGTGACGGAGCCGTTCTTTTTCCAGATCCTGCGCCATCTGGGGGCTTTTCTGGGATGGATCGCCTTCCTGCGGCGGCGGGTCCATTGGACGCCCCAGCGGGAGGTCTCGACGGGGAATCCGTAGGTTCTTAATGTAAATTTATGTTCACCGGTTTGATCGAGATGCGCGGCACCGTGATGGCCCGCGAGGTTGGCGCGGACGCCGTGAAGCTGACCCTGGAGGCGGGCCAAATGGCCGCCGAGGCGGTGCTGGGAGAGAGCATCGCGGTCAACGGCTGCTGCCTGACCGTCGCCGCGATCGAGGAGGAGTGCCTCCGCTTCGACCTCCTGGCGGAGACGGAACGGCGGACCAATTTGAAGTCCCTGCTGCCCGGCGCCACGGTGAACCTGGAGAGGGCCCTCCGCGCCGACGCCCGGCTGGGCGGCCACTTCGTCAGCGGCCACGTCGACCAGACCGGGCGGATCGCCGTTTGGGAGCCGCGGGGGAAGGATTACCGGCTGGAGGTGGAATTCGACCCCGCCTACGGCCGTTACCTGGTGCCGAAGGGGTGCATCGCCGTCGACGGGATCAGCCTGACCCTGGCGGAGGTGGAGAAGGACCGCTTCGGCGTCTGGATCATCCCCCATACCCGCTCCGTCACCGCGCTGGAGGAACGGAAGGCCGGGGATCTGGTAAATCTGGAATTCGACCTCCTGGCCAAATACGTCGAGAAAATGGTGAAACCGCAGGGCTGATCTTGCGTCTTGTCCGGTAACGAATAATTTTGCCTCTTAACATGAAGAAGACCTTTTTCGCCGCGTTGCTCCTCCTGGCGGGCTGCTCCCAGCCGAACGTCCACTACGTCGACCCGAATGCCCAGGGCACCATCGCCGGCACGGGCATCGAGTCCCAGGACATCAACGCGGCGGCCGCCCAGGCCGCGCAGTCGATCGTCAACATTCCGCAGATCGCCGCCGCCTCCAAGGCGCCGATCATCATGATCACGCCGGTGGTGAACAAATCGAGCAGCCCGATCGACACCTCCCTCTACACCAGCATCCTGCGCGATTCCCTGCTGAACAATAGCGGCGGGAAGGTCCGCTTCGTCGATCGCTCCAACATGGCGGTGAACGAGAAGGAAGACCAGATGGCCTCCAGCGGCGAGGTCCAGTCCCAGGGGAAGCGCTCCGCCAGCTCCTACGACTACGTGCTGACCGCCGAGCTGCAGGGCATCGGCATGGCTTCCAGCCAGGGCCAGAGCGACTACTTCCGCGTCGCCTTCAAGCTCATCGACCGCCGCAGCGACATTCTGCTTTGGACCAACGCCTACCAGATCAAGAAGGAAGGCAAGGAGAGCGCGGTCTACCGCTAAGCGGATGAACGCCCTTGCGCGGCTCGCCTGTCTGGCCGCCCTTATCTGCCTGGCCGCCTGCTCCGGTTCCGGCACGCCGAAGGTGACGGCGGAACAGGCCGCCGCCGCCAACGCGCAGGCGGCCCGGGAGGCCCCGGCCGAATACCGCAGCCGCTACGCGGAGCTGCTCACCGGCGGGGAGCAGGACTATGTCCTGCGCGCCATGCGCCTGGGGCTGGACGCCATCCATTCCGGCGACCACGCCTTCGCCGCCAAGGTCTTCGACCAGGCCATCCGCCGGGTGGCCGCCCTCCAGGAAGGCTCCACCCAGGCGGACCGCGCCAAGAGCAAGTTCGTGGCGGAGCAGGAGAAATGGTTCAAGGGGGAGAATTACGAGCGGTCCTCCCTCTACCTCTACCGCGGCCTTCTTTATTTGGAAGCGGGCGACTACGGCAACGCCGCCGCCTGCGCGAAGCGGTGCGAGCTGGAAGACGTCACGAACAACGAGCAGACCCAGGGCGATTGGTATAGCGCCGAGTGGCTCCTGGCCATGGCCTCCCTCCTGCAGGGCGATCCCGGCACCGCACGCGACGCCCTGGCCCGCGCGGCCAATTTCCCCAGCAAGCAGGGCCTGGTGCCGAAGCCCGACGCGGATTGGAACGTCATCATCATCGGCGAGGCGGGGCGGGGACCGATCAAGGTCCGCCGGGGCCGTTACGGAGAGCAGCTCTTCATCGAGGAGGGGAGCTGCAGGACGCTGCGCCTGACCGTCGGCGCGGGGGACGCCAAGCCGGTGGTGACCGCCGCGGCGGAAAACCTCTACTACCAGGCCTCCACGCGCGGCGACCGGAAAGTGGACCACATTCTCCACGGCAAGGCCGTCTTTAAGGACGCCACGAACATGGCGGGCGACGCGGCCATCGTCGCCGGAGCGGGCACCGCGCTGACCAGCGACAACCAGACGCAGAGCCTGGTGGGCCTGGGCCTGATCGTCGGCGGCGTCATCAGCAAGGCGATTTCCGGCGCGGCCGAGCCCCAGGCCGACATCCGCGCGTGGGACAACCTGCCCCACTCCCTTTTCCTGACCGGCCTCCGCTGCCCGCCCGGCGCGGCGAAGATCCGGATCGAGGCGCGGGAGGGGAACGAGAGCGTCGTCTCCACCGTCACGAAGGACATCACCGTCTCCGGCAGCAACAAAACCTACATCTGGCTTAAATTCCCATGAAGAAGATTGCCTCCCTCTGCCTCGCCCTCCTCCTCGCCGGCTGCGCCGAAGGGCCCAGCGTGCCCGTCTCCAATCCCAAGAGCCCGGAAACGGCGGGAGCGCCCATCGTCCTCTTTGACGGCGATTTGAAGGATGACCTGGCCGTCGACGTGGTCCGCATCGGGCCGAATGCGAACAATTACCTGACCGTGCAGGCCAACCTGCGGAACCGGACCGATAGCGACCTGGAAATCCAGGTGCAGACCCTTTTCTACAACTCTTTTGGACGGGTGCTGAACAACGAGCCGGGAAACCAGACGGCATGGACCAACGTGCAGCTGACGGCCAACGAGACGATGCCCTACGCCTCCCAGGCGATCGACGCCTCCGCCACGCGCGCCACGGTCCGCGTCCGCTACCTGCACCGCCCCCGGCACAGCGACTGGGATTAATCCTGCGGCGGCTCGGCGGCCAGCTGGGCCAGCTCCGGCTTGACCACCTTCTCATAGCAGTCCGGGCAGATGCCGTGGGAGAAGTTGGAGCCGGTGGCTTCCCGGATGTAGCTCTCGATCTGCTGCCAGTAGTTCCCGTCGTCGCGGATCTTCCGGCAATACATGCAGATGGGGAGGAGGGACTTTAACTGCCGGATCTCCGTGGTGAACTGCATGATCCGCTCCGCCACGCGCAGCCGGTTGGAGATTTCGTCATGGTCGAAGGGCTTCATGAGGAAGTCGTCGATGCCCATGGAGACGGCTTCCGCGTAGCGGTCCGCCTTCGGCCGGGTGGAGCTGACCAGGATGAAATAGACGTAGCCCGCCTTGCGGATGCTGCGGACGGCCTGGGAAAGTTCCATGCCGTCCATCTCCGGCATCCGCCAATCGCTGATGACCATCTGGATGTCGGTGTCCTGGAAGATGCCCAGGGCTTCGCGGCCGTTTTTGGCCATCACCACCTGGTGGCCCAGGCTTTCCAGGCTCAGCTGCAGGACGCGCTGACAGATCATGTCATCGTCGACGACTAGGACTTTCATTCTTTGATGTGGGTGTGGACCAGTTCGGAGAGGGTTTTGAGTTCCTGGGCGGCCAGGCGGTGGCAGCCGTGGACCAGGGCGCCGTCGGCCCGCTCGGCGGCTTCTTCCGCCACGACGCAGATTTGGTGCAGCTCAGAGGCGCCCAGGTTCACCGCCCCGCCTTGGAGCTGGTGGAACAGGCGGCTTAACGTGGGGAAGTCCTGCGCCTTTTCCGCTACGGCGACTTCTTCCATGCGCATCTCCGCTTCCTGGAAGAAGAGGGTGGCCAGCTCCGTGACGAAGACGGGGCCGCCCATCTCCCGCAATTCGGCCAAGCGGCGGCGCAGGTTCAGCCGGGCCTCGTCCGCGTGGATGGAGGGGCGGCCTTGGAGGACGCGCTGGATGTCGGCGATCAGGATCGGCTTGCTCAGGAAGTCGTCCATGCCGTTGGCCAGGCAGGTGATCCGCATGCGGTCCTGGCGGGCGGCGGTGACGGCGACGATCCGCGGCGCGGCTTCCCGCCCCGGCGTGGAGCGGATGCGGCGGGTGGTTTCCAGGCCGTCGAGGCCGGGCATGGAAAGGTCGATGAAGAGGAGCTGGTAATTCTTGTTCCGCAGGGCGTCGAGGGCGTGGAGGCCGTCGTCCACCATGTCGTAGGTCTGGCCCAGGTTGTCCAGCATGCGGGCCAGCAGCTGGCGGGTCACCCGGTGATCCTCCGCGATGAGGATGTGGGGGGCGTCCGCAGGAGCCATACTTCCTTACCTTAGCGCGTTATTCCAAAAATAGAAGCCCGGCTCGGCGGCGCAGGTGGCGGCCGCCTTTGAGGTTCAGCTTGGCGGGGCCTTTTTTTTCCAAAAGGGAGCGGGCCTCCTCGATTTTTTCAAAGGAAAGGCCGGTGACGCCCCGGTTTTCCAGCCACCGGCGGAGCAGCCGCCGCTGCCAGGCCACGGGCTCTCCCACCAAGGAGGAGAGGGGAAGCCGCTGGGAAGCGGCCTGGGCGGCCACTTGTTCTTCCAGCCAATCTTGTTCCGCCCGTTGGATTTCCGCCGTGCGGTGGAGGAGGCGGCGCAGGCCGGGCGCGTATTGCTTTTCCAGCAGGGGCAGGAGTTCCAGGCGGATCCGGTTGCGCAGGAATTTTGAATCGTGATTACTGGAATCGTTGCGGTGGGGGATTTCTCGTTCAGCCGCGTAGGAGGCGATTTCCGCCCGCCATACGCCGAGCCAGGGGCGGTGGATGGTGAGTCCGTCCCGGACGCTTAGAGGGGCCATGCCGGACCAGGAGGAGCCGGTGCCGCGCAGGAGTTGGAGGAGAAAAGTCTCCACCTGGTCGTCGGCGTGGTGGGCGAGGGCCAGGTCGTGAAGGCCGGTTTTCTTTGCCGCGCGGAGGAAGAAGGCCCAGCGGGCGCGGCGGGCCTCCGCCTCGCTTTTTTTGCCGGCGGCGGCGCGGGCGGTGTGGAAGGTGAGTTTGTGCCGCTTGGCCAGGGCGGCGGCCCAGCGGGCGTCTTCCCGGCTTTCCGGCCGCCAGCCGTGGTCGAAGTGGAGGAGGACGGGGCGGCGGCCGCTTTCCAGGAGGGCGTCTAGGAGCGCGCAGGAATCGAGCCCGCCGGAGAAGCCGAGCAGGAGCTTTTTCGGCAGCGCGTCCAGGGGGCCGGTCATGGGGCTTGGCGCGGGTCGAGCTTCACTTTCCCGACGAGCCAGCCGCCCAAGAGGAAGAAGGCGAGGGGGCCCATGAGCGCCAGCCGGGAGCTGTGGGTCAGGTAGGAGATGAGGCCGTAGACGAGGGGGCCGAAGCCCGCCGCCAGCTTGCCGAAGAGGCCCCAGAAGCCGAAGTATTCGGCGTGGCGGTCTTCCGGCGCCAGCAGGGCGACGACGGCGCGGCTGGCCGACTGGACGGAGCCGATGGCCAGCCCGGCCAGGTTCCCGACGACGTAGAACATCGTCACGGTGTGGGTCAGCGCCGCCCCGGCGACGACGACGATCCAAATGACGAGGGTCAGGCGCAGCGTGGGAATGGAGCCCCAGCGGTCCTGAAGGATGCCGAAGAGGAAGGCCCCCGCGGAGGCGCTGATCTGGAGCAGGAGGAAGAAGAGGATCAGCTGCTGGCCGCCGAAGCCGATTTCCTTTTCCGCGTAGATGGCGGCGAAGGCGATGATGGTGGCCACGCCGCAGCTGTAGAGGAAGAAGGCGCTGAAGAAGGTGCGCAGCCGCCGGTCGCTGCCCAGGAGGCGGACGGTCTGGGCGATCCGCCCGGCGCCCGCGCGCCACAGCTCGCCGGGGGCCACGGGCTTCGGCACGGCGCGCTCCCGCAGGATGAGGAAGACGGGCCAGCCGGTGAAGAGGAAGAAGAGCGCGGTCAGGACGCTGGTGTGCTGGAGGTTGGCCTGGTTGGCCAGGGTGAAGCCGCCCTGGAGCAGGGGGAAGCAGAGGCCCAGGTTGGCCAGGCCGCCGACGTAGCCCATGCCCCAGCCGTAGCCGGAGATGCGGCCGATCTCATGCGGCTTGGCCAGTTCCGGCAGGAAGCTGGAGTTGAAGTTTTCCCCCAGGGAGAAGGCGACGTTGGCGAAGATGAAGCAGATCATGGCCGCCGCGATGTCTCCCGGGCCGAAGCGGGAGAGGCAGAGGGTGAAGGCGACGCAGAGAAGGTAGCAGGCCAGGAGGGCCCGCTTCTTGCACGCGCGCAGGTCGGCCAGGACGCCCAGGAAAGGGGAGAGGAGGACGACGGCCATTTGGGAAAAGAACCCGGCCAGGCTCCAATACCAGTCCGCGTCGGCCCGCCCCCCGCAGATGATCTTTGTGAAGTAGACGCTGAAGACGACCGTGACGATGACCACGGTGAAGGAGGCGTTGGCGAAATCGTAGGCGCACCAGGCGGCGATTTCCCGGCGTTTGACGGGGGGGAATTCAGGCATGGGAAAGCTCCCGCAGGAAGCGGTAGGTGAAGAGGCCGGTGTCGTGGCCGTCTTCCCAGGTGGGTTGGAAGGCGTAGCCGCCGACGACGCGCCAGGAGCGGAGGCGGTAGGCGGCGGGATTCTCCGGCGCGGGGGCGCGGCGGGGGGAGGGGGAGAGGAGGTCGGGCTCGCCGCCGCAGCGGGCGCAGGGGCAATGTTTGCGCAGGGCGTCCAGCTTGAGGTAGCTTTCCTTCCCGTCGCTCCAGGCGATCGCCAGTTCCTCGCCGATGAGGGCGACGTTCGCGGGGGCCACCCGTTCCTGAATCATGCCGGATGCTACGTCAGCCACGCCCGCTTGGATAGGGCCAATCGCCGCCCAGGCCGGGACGGTGCGGCATCTCTATCTCCACGTCCCTTTTTGCGCGCGGGTCTGTCCCTACTGCGCCTTTTATGTGCATCAAGGGGGCGGGCAGGCGCAGCGGGCCTTTGCCTCCGCGCTGGCCCGGGAGATCGGGTGGGCGCGGCAGGCTTTCGACCTGCGGCCGGAAACGCTTTATCTGGGCGGCGGGACGCCCTCCCTTCTCCCGCCGGAGTCGGTGGAGGAGCTTTTCGCCGCGCTTCCGGCGATGGACGGGGAGGTGACGATGGAGGTGAACCCCGCCACGGTGACGGAGGCGAAGGCCCGCGCCTGGAAGGCGGCGGGGATCAACCGGATCAGCCTGGGGGCGCAGTCGTTCGACGCCGATTACCTGAAGCTTCTGGGACGCGACCACCGCCCGCAGGACATCGCGGAGACGGTGGCGCTCTTGCGCGCGCAGGGGTTCGACAACATCGGCATCGACCTCATGTTCGCCCTGCCGGGCCAGCCGGAGCGCGTCTGGCGGGAGACGCTGGAGCAGGCCATCGCGCTCCAGCCGGAGCACATCAGCTCCTATGCCCTGACCTATGAGGAGGACACGCCTTTCCTCTCCCGGCTGAAGAGCGGGGAGTGGAAGCAGGACGAGCCGCGGGAGATCGCGATGTTCGAGGAGGCCTTTGCCAGGCTGGCCGGGGCGGGGCTGCCGTTTTACGAGGTTTCCAACTTTGCCCGGCCGGGGCGGGAGTCCCGGCATAACCGGGCCTACTGGCTGGGAGCGGGGTATCTGGGGCTGGGTCCCAGCGCCTACGCGACGGTGGGCGGCGCGCGCTGGCAGAATGTCCGGGACACGGCGCGCTACGTGGCGCAGGTGGAGGCCGGGCGGCTGCCGGTGGAGTTGGCGGAGCGGGAGGAATTCTCCCCGGAGATTCATTTGCGGGAGAAGATCCTCTTTGGCCTCCGCATGCGGGAAGGGGTCCCGGCGGCGCTTCTTCAGGGGTTTGAGAAACCCGCGCAGGAGGCGGTGGAGGAAGGCCTGGCGGTTTGGGAGGAGGAGCGCCTGAAGCTGACGCCGCGCGGGCGCCTGGTGGCGGACGGGGTGGCGGGTCTTTTCGTTTAGCCGATCAGCCCGCGACGGTGATCTGCTGGCCGCCCGCGCCGGGGGGGGCGATGTTCCAGGACCGCTGCGCGTTCTGCCAGGGGCTGGCGTTCTGCTGCGGCGCGGCCTGGCGTTCCTGGGCGACGGTTTGGGCCGGGGCGGGAGCGGTTTCCTGCGCGGGCGCCTGCTGCTGGCGGCTTTCCGCGCGTGCGGCGGCGGGGGCCTGCTGCGGCGGTTGTTGCTGCGGCGCGGCGGCGGCCTTTTCCTGTTTGCCCAGGAAGCCTTCGACGAGGCTGAGGACGAATCCCAGGATCATTTTCAATTCCTGCTGGGTGTCGGAGTTGAAGAATTGGGAGAGGCCGGAGAGGGCTTGGCCGGGCTTTCCGCCGAGCCATTCTCCGGCGCGGCTGGCGGCGGAGGCCACGCGGTTTTGTTCCGGCATGGCGACGTTCAGGCGGGCCGTCGGCTCCGCGTGGTCCTGGAGGCTGCCCATGGGGCGGCCGAAGCCGCAGAATTGCCCTTTCACGCGGCCCAGGCCGTTCTGGTAGCCGCCCTTGGTCTGGTTGGGGTCGAAGACGTAGATGTCCGGGCCGCTGCCCGCCGGATTGCAGGCGCCGTGGGACTGCTGGGAGCCCGACATGAGCATCTGGCCTTTTTCGTTCTGGCCCAGGTAGATCATGACGTGGGTGACGTCCGATCCGCGGGAGGGGTCCGGGCGGTAGGTGTTGGAGAAGAAGATGAGGTCGCCCGGTTTCATCTCCCGGGCCAGTGCCTGGGAATTGACTTGGCCGGAGCCGTCCCGGGGCGGACCGGCGACTTTTCCCTGCCGGTAGAGGTTTACGAATTGGTCCGAGGCGGTCTGGCCGATGTTGATCCCGGCCACGCGCTCATAGAGGCGGCGGGTGGTGCCGGAGCAGTCCCAGTTGCCCCAGGTATATGGGAGTCCTTGGGCAGCAAGGGATTGCGTCTCCTTCAGGAAGCCCTGTTGGAGGTCGGCGGAGGAAAGAGAAGGGGCCGGATCTGCCATAACTGCTGCGTTAACAAGGTGTTAAGCAGCGGCCATGCCAGCCGGCCCCTCTCTTGTAGATCTTAGCCTTAGACGGCGGCTTTCTGCTCGGCGCGGCGGCGCTGGTTGGGGTCCAGGATCTTCTTGCGCATGCGGAGCTTGGTCGGGGTCGCTTCGACGTATTCGTCGTTGGCGATGTACTCGAGGGACCGTTCCAGGGTCAGGATGCGGGGGCTGGCGAGCTGGATGCCCTTGCCGTCGCCCTGGGAGCGCATGTTGGTCAGCGCCTTGGCTTTGCAGGGGTTGACGCTCATGTCGTCCGGGCGGGCGTTCTCGCCCACGATCATGCCTTCGTAGATATCCTCGCCGGGGCCGACGAAGAGGGTGCCGCGCTCCTGGATGTTGTTCAGGGCGAACGCGGTCGACTCGCCGCCTTCCATGGAAACGAGGACGCCGTTCTGGCGGGTGCTGATTTCGCCGCGCTTCGGGCCGTATTCCTTGAAGATGTGGCTCATGATGCCGGTGCCGCGGGTGAGGTTCACCAGGTCGGTCTCGAAGCCGATGAGGCCGCGCGTGGGGATGACGCCCTCGATGAGGACGGTCTTCGTGGCGTGCTTCATGTCGGTGATTTCCGCCTTGCGGGCGGAGAGGGCCTGGAGGATGTCGCCCAGGTTTTCCTGGGGGATGTCGACGTAGATGTTCTCGATCGGCTCCAGGACGTTGCCCTGCGCGTCCTTCTCAAAGATGACTTCCGGGCGGGAGACCATGAGCTCGAAGCCTTCGCGGCGCATCTGCTCGACGAGGACGGCGATCTGCATTTCGCCGCGGGCGCTCACCTCGAAGGCGGCGGCGCTGTCCGTGTCCTTCACGATGAGGCTGACGTTGGTCCGGGTCTCCTTGACGAGGCGGTCGCGGATGTGGCGGGCGGTGAGGAACTTGCCCTCGCGGCCGGCCAGGGGGGAGTCGTTGACCAGCAGCTGCATCTTGATGGTGGGCGGGTCGATGTCGACGAAGGGCAGGGGCTCGCGCTCCTCCTTGTCGGTCAGGGTCTCGCCGATGTAGACCTCTTCGATGCCGGCGATGCCGACGATGTTGCCGGCGTGGGCTTCGGGGATTTCGATCTTTTGCAGGCCGGCGTGGGACATGATCTGGGTGACCTTGCCCTTGCTCTTGCGGCCGTCCTTGTGGAGGCAGACGATGGGGTCGCCCACTTTGACGCTGCCGCCGTAGATTTTGCCCAGGGCGATGCGGCCGACGTATTCGCTGTAGTCCAGGTTGGCGACGAGCAGCTCGAAGTGCTTGCTGGAGTCGGCCTGCGGGGGCGGGATCTTTTCGATGATGGTGTCGTAGAGGGCGGTCATGCCCGCGTTGCGGATCTCGTCGGTGAGCTGGCCGTCCCAGGTCTTGCTGGCGAAGCCGACTTTTCCGGAGGCGTAGACGATGGGGAAGTCGAGCTGCTCGTCGGTGGCGTTGAGTTCCAGGAAGAGCTCGAAGACCATGTCGAGGACGATGTTGGGGCGGGCGTTCTCGCGGTCGACCTTGTTGAGGACGACGATGGGCTTGGCGCCGACGGCCAGGGCTTTCTTGAGCACGAATTTGGTCTGGGCCTGCGGGCCGTCGAGGGAGTCGACGACGAGGAGCACGCCGTCGACCATCTTCAGGCTGCGCTCCACTTCGCCGCCGAAGTCGGCGTGGCCCGGGGTGTCGACGATGTTGACGTGGTAGTCTTTGTACTGGAAGGCGGCGTTCTTGGCCCGGATGGTGATGCCCTTTTCCCGTTCCAGGTCCATGGAGTCCATGACGCGCTCGGCAACCTGCTGGTTGGAGCGGAAGGTGCCCGACTGGCGGAGGAGCTGGTCGACCATGGTGGTTTTGCCGTGGTCGACGTGGGCGATGATGGCGATGTTGCGAATCTTTTCCATAAATTGAAGGGGTTTCTTTTAGACGGAAACCCCCGGCATGACAAAGGAATTCAGCGCGCGGGCGCCGAAGGGGCCGCGGAGGCCGATTCCAGGACGGGCGGCGCGGGCAGGGGAGGCAGGTTGGCGAAGCCGTAGTTGAAGAGGAGGGAGGCGTCTTTCCACTTGTCCGGGCTGTTCAAGATGATGAGCTGCAGCTCGTGTCCGTCCCGGGTGGCGCTGGCGGCGTAGGTGTGGCGGGAGCGCTCCGTCCAGCCGGTCTTGGCCGGGCCCATGCCGGGGTATTTCCCCAGGAGCTTGTTGTGGTTCTTCAGGAGCTGGCCGCCGTGGGCGGTGACCATCCAGTAGGTTTTTGTCTGCATGATTTCCCGCAGTTCCGGAATGGCCAGGGTGCGCTGGAAGATGCGCAGGAGGTCCCGCGCGGTGGTGTATTCCCCGCGGGCGGGCAGGCCGTTGGGATTGACGAAGTGGGTGCGGGTGCAGCCTAGATCGGCCGCCCGCTTGTTCATGAGGGAGACGAAGGCGGGGACCGATCCGGAGACGTAGCGGGCCAGCGCCATGGCCGAATCGTTATCGGAGGCGATGAGGAGGGAGTGGGCAAGGACGTTGATGGAGACGGTCTCCCCCGGGATGAGGGGAACGTGGCTGGGCTCCACCCAGGTGTCCCCGGGCACGACGGTGACGGCGCCGCGCAAGCCCAGGTTGTGCTCGTAGAGGAGGAGGGCCGTCAGCAGCTTGGTGGTGCTGGCGGGCAGGAGCGGTTTGTCGATGTTGCGCGCGTAGAGAACCTGGCCGGTCGTCGCGTCGTAGAGGAGGGCGGACTTGGCCAGCAGGCGGTTGTTCACCTCCTCGGCGGTGGAAGCCAGGTAGGCGAGAGCGGCGGCGTCCGCGGCCCATGATCGGCCCAAGGGGCAAATCAATAGCAGGGCGAGGACGGCGATCAGACGCGGCATTTCGCGGGCGAAGGAGGCCTTCGCGGGCCGGGCGGGCCGGCTCCGCGCGGAGAGCTTCCGCCGGGAAAGGACGGAAGCCCCAGGAAGAAGGCGCCGGAGCGGGGGCCCGGTTAGGCCTTGTAACGCAGGCGCTTCTTGTGGCGGTTCTCCCGCCGGCGCTTGCGACGCTTGTGGTTGTTGATCTTGCTTTTGCGGCGCTTCTTTAACGAACCCATAATATCTTTGTCTGTTTTCTAATTGGGAGGCGGCATCATACCGATCCCGGTCTTTCGGTCAATGGTCAATAGACCACTTTGCTCAAGGGATATTCGATGATCCCTTCCGCCCCCATTTCCTTCAGGGGCGGAATGAGGTCCCGGACGACTCGTTCGTCCAGGATGGTTTCCACGGCCACCCACTCCTGGTCGGAGAGGGGGGAAATCGTCGGGCGGCGCAGGGCGGGGAGCTTCTTCAGGATGAAGTCGAGCTTCCGGCGCGGCACGTTCATCTTCAGGCCTACCTTGTCCCGGGCCAGGAGGGCGGCGGAAAGGAGGAGGGCGATCGACTGGAGTTTTTTCCGCTTGGCGGGGTTGTTCCAGGCGGCCTTGCTGCAGATGAACTGGGGATAGCTCTCCATCACCGTGTCGAGGATGCGGAGCTTGTTGGCCCGGAGGGAGGAGCCCGTTTCGGTGATGTCGACGATGGCGTCGACCAGCTCCGGGACCTTCACTTCGGTGGCGCCCCAGGAGAACTCGACCTCGGCCTTCACGCCGTGGCGTTTCAGGTAGGACTTCACCAGGTTGACCGGCTCGGTGGCGATCCGTTTGCCCTGGAGGTCCTTGACCGACTTGAAGGGGGAATTCTCCGGCACGGCCAGGACCCAGCGGGCGGGGAGGCTGGTGGCCTTGTTGTATTGGAGGTCGCAGAGGACGTGGACGTCGCTCTTGTTCTCGGCGATCCAGTCTTTGCCCGTGATGCCGGCGTCCAGGAAGCCCTGGTCGACGTAGCGGCTCAGTTCCTGCGGGCGGATGAGGCGGACTTCGAAATGCCCCCCTTCCACGTACGGGCGGTAGCCCCGGGCGGAACTGACGACGGGGTAGCCGGCCTTCGCGAAGAGGTTGAACGTGCTCTGTTCCAGGCTCCCTTTCGGGAGGCCCAGGCGCAGGGGCGCGGAGGCGGTCTTTTTCGTGCTCATCTTTTCAAAAAAAGCGGAGGGCGAGCGTGCTTGCCTCGGCCAGCTTTGTAAAGGCTAGAGATGAGCCTTGAGCGCCGCGTAGACGGAGGGGAGGTCGGCGGGGTGGATACGGACGTCCCCGGTGGTGGTCATGAAATTGGCGTCGGCCCGCCAGCGGGGAACCAGGTGCCAGTGCAGGTGCTGCTCGATGCCCGCCCCGGCGGCGCTCCCCAGGTTCAGGCCGATGTTGAAGCCGTGCGGGGCGAAGGCGGCGGCCAGGGCGGCCTTCACCTTCTTGAGCGCGGAGAGGCTTTCGGCCAGCTCGTCGTCGGAGAGCTGTTCCAGCTCCGCCACTTCCCGGTAGGGGATGATAAGGGCGTGGCCGGTGTTGTAGGGATAGCGGTTAAGGACGGCGAAGGAGGCCTTTCCGCGCCAGAGGATGAAGTTGGCCGCGTCATCCGTGGCTGGGGCCTGGGCGAGGGAGGCGAAGACGCCGCCCTGGCGGACGCCGGGATCTTCCACATAGGCCTTGCGCCAGGGAGCCCAAAGATGTTCCATCGTCTGCTTTCTTAACACGCCTCATGAAGCCCGTCACGCTCTACGCCGGTTCCGACGACTTTGCCGTGCAGCAGGCGGCCACCGCCTTCACGCAAAAGCACATGCCGGAGGACCCCCTCAATTACGAGGTGGTCAACGCGCAGGTCGACGGCGTGGACGCCGCCCTGGCTCAGATTGCCGCGCTGAAGGAGGCGATCCTGACCCTGCCCTTCCTGGGCGGGAGCAAGCTGGTCTGGTGGAAGAACGTCACCTTCCTGGCCGATTCGCCGCTGGGGCGGAATTCCTCTGTCCTGGAGGCGCTGGAGGGGCTCCTGCCCGTCCTGCAGCAGGTCGATGGGACCTCCGTGAGCCTGCTCGTCAGCGCCATCGGCGTCGACAAGCGCCGGGCCTTTTACAAGGCCCTGGGGAAGATCGCCGAGGTGAAGGCCTTCGACCTGCCCGACGTCCGCAAGATGGACGCCGGGGAGATTATCGACCAGATCGAGTCCCAGCTCTCCCAGGCGAAGGTCGTGGCGGAGCCTGCCGTGGCGGAGCGGCTCTTCGCCGCCTGCGGGGCCGATCCCCGCGCCCTGGCCCAGGCGGTGGAGAAGCTCTCCCTCTACGCCGGGGAGGGGGGGAAGGTCACCGCGCAGGAGGCGCGGGCCCTTGTCGGCGGGAACCGGGAGGCCGCCATCTGGGACTTTTGCGACGCTGTTCTGGCGGGCAAGCCGAAGGCCGCCCTGGCCGAGCTGGAACTCCTCCTGAAGCAGGGGGAATCGGAGATCGGCATTCTCATCCTCCTTTCCCAACAGGTGCGCCTGGCCGCGCTGGGCGGCGTCCTGCTGGAATATAAATTGATGCGCCTGGTGCCGAAGGGGGCCTTTACCAACGCGGAGGTTTCCCCGCAGGCGGAGCCCTGCCTGCCCCGGAAAAAGTCGGGCGAGGCGACGAGCACCTGGCAGCTAGGCCAGGTTTGCCAAAAGACCCGCGCCCGGCCGCCCGCCTTCTGGATCGGCGCGGTGGAAACCCTCCACCAGGCCAACAAGCAGATCGTCACCGGCGCGGCGGACAAGCGGCAGGTCCTGGAACGCGTCGTCTTGCAGCTGTCGGCCTAGGCTGCTAAACGGTACGGTCCCATGCCGCTCCTTTCCGTCGTCGTCCCCTTTTACAACGAGGCCGAGAACCTGCCCGCCCTGATTCGCGAGATTGACGCGGCGGTCGGCGACCTCGACGCGGAGCTGATCCTGGCCAACGACGGCAGCACCGATTCCTTTTCCCGGCCCGCCACCAGCCCCCGGCTGCCTATCCGCTGGCTGGACCTGACGGAGCGCTCCGGCCAGAGCGCGGCGATGTATTACGGCATGCAGGCCGCGCAGGGGGAATACGTCGGCCTCCTGGACGCCGACCTCCAGAACGATCCCGCCGACCTGCCGAAGCTCCTGGAAAAGGCCCGCGCGGAGAAGCTGGACCTGGTGACCGGCATCCGCCGCCGCCGCCACGACACCTGGATGCGCCGTACCACCTCCCGCATCGCCAACGCGGTCCGCTCCCGCGTGCTGGGCGACCACACCACCGACACCGGCTGCTCCCTCAAGATCGTCCGCGCGGAGGCGGCCAAGCGCCTGCCCCCCTGGAACGGGATGCACCGTTTCATCCCCGCCCTCATCCTCTCCATGGGCTTTGCCACCGGGGAGATGCCGGTGAACCACCGCCCCCGCCACGCCGGGCAGAGCAAGGTCCTGCAGGGCAAGCGCGCCTGGCGCGCCACCGTCGACATGCTGGGCATGGTCTGGCTGGGCCGCCGCCAGTTCAAGGGGCGGCTGGCGCGGTGAGCGCCGAGCAGCTGCTGGGCTACGCCGCGTTCTCCCTCGTCGCCGGGATCACCCCGGGGCCGAACAACGCGATGCTCCTTTCCTCCGGCGTCCACTACGGCATCCGCCGCACCCTGCCCCACATGCTGGGGATCGTCTTCGGCTTTCCCGCCATGATCCTGGTCATCGGCCTGGGGCTGGTGACTCTCTTCGAGGCGCATCCGAACCTCTACGTGATCCTCCGCTACGCCAGCGCGGCTTACCTCCTCTACCTGGCCTGGAAGATCGCCCGGGCGGGGACGATCCACGGCGGCGTCTCCTCCGGCAAGCCGATGACCTTCGGCCAGGCGGCGGCCTTCCAGTGGATCAATCCGAAGGGATGGGTCATGGCCCTGAGCATCGTCTCCCTCTACACGCCGCACGAGCACTTCGCGCGGAACGTCGCCCTGCTCTGCGCGCTCCAGGTGCTTCTCTGCCTGCCGTGCGTGCTGGTTTGGACCGCCTTCGGCCGCAGTCTGCGCGATTTTCTGCGCCATCCCCGCGCGGCGCGGGGGTTCAACGTCACCATGGCGCTGCTCCTGGCCGCCTCCCTCATTCCGATTTTTAAGGAAACGGCGGGCAAATAGCCTTATACTTTCCCTTTCCCATGGCCCTCGACACCAATATCGACCTTCCGGCCCTGCACAACCGCCTCGCGCAGTTGCGCAGGTTTCTTTGACCCTGCCTCCCTCCAGGCCCGCCTGGGCGAGATCGAGGCGCAGATGGCGGAGGCCGGGTTCTGGGACAACTCCCAGAAAGCCCAGGCCGTGATCGCGGAAGGCAACCAGATCAAGGCCCGGCTCAATCCCTTGAAGGAGCTGGAAACCCGCCTGGCCGACCTGAACGCCCTGGCCGAGCTGATCGCCGAGGCCCCCTCCGATAGCGACGAGAAGGAGCTGGCCGCCGAATACGCCGCCACGGAGACGGCCCTGGGCAACTTCGAGATCAAGATCCTCCTCTCCGACCCGATGGATGCGAAGAACGCGATCATCAGCCTCCACGCGGGCGCGGGCGGCACGGAGGCGTGCGACTGGGCGAACATGATGCTGCGCATGTACCAGCGCTACGCGGAGCGGGAGGGCTTCAAGGTCGAGATGCTCGACATCCTCCCCGGCGAAGAGGCCGGGGTGAAGGCCGTCACCCTCCTCATCAAGGGGGAATACGCCTACGGCTACCTTAAGGCGGAGCGCGGCGTCCACCGGCTGGTCCGCATCTCCCCCTTCAATTCCCAGGGGAAGCGGCAGACCTCCTTCGCCTCCCTGGACGTCATCGGCGAGGTCGACGACGAGGTGAAGATCGACATCCCGGAGACGGAGATCCGCGTCGACGTCTTCCGCGCGGGCGGCCACGGCGGCCAGGGCGTGAACACGACCGACTCCGCCGTCCGCATCACCCACCTGCCCAGCGGCCTGGTCGTCACCTGCCAGAACGAGCGCTCCCAGATCAAGAACCGCGCCTCCGCCATGAGCGTGCTCAAGTCCCGCCTCTACGAGCTGGAGAAGGACAAGAAGCGCGCCGAGATGGAGAAATACTACGGGGAGAAGGGGGAGATCGGCTGGGGCCGCCAGATCCGCTCCTACGTCCTGCAGCCCTACCAGATGGTGAAGGACCTCCGCACCGGCGAGCAGACCGGCGACGTCCAGGGCGTCCTGGACGGCAAGCTGGAAGCCTTCGTCGAGGCCTTCCTGCGCGGCAAGAAACGGACCGACGCCGACACCGACGACGAATAATAGAAAAATTTCCCATGAAGCTAGACATCCCCTCCGGGCCCTTTGACGGCGCCCTTTTCGACTGTGACGGCACCCTGGCCGACACGATGCCCTTCCACTACCAGGCGTGGCTCCACGCCTTCAAGCAGTTCCAGACTCCCTTCGAGTTCGACGAGGACTACTTCTATAGCCTGGGCGGCACCTCCACCGTGCACGTGCCGGAGATCTTCAACCAGAAATACGGCACGAATTTCGACGCGCTGGAAATCGCCCACGCCAAGGAGGAAATCTTCCTCAAGCTGGTGAACGAGGCGACCTCCATTCCGCCCATCGGAGAAGTCGTCGCCGTGGCGCAGGAATATAAGAAGGCGGGCAAGCCCGTCGGCGTCGTCTCCGGCGGCATGCGCTCCGTAGTCGATCACATCGTGGACGCTATCGGCCTGGGCGGCGGGTTTTTCCCCGTCGTCGTCACGCCGGAGGACGTCCCCGCCGGCCGGGGCAAGCCGCAGCCGGACATGTTCCTTTTGGCCGCGCAGCGGCTGGGCCTCGATCCGAAGAAGACGGTCGTCTTTGAGGACGCGCCTCCGGGCATCGCCGCCGGAAAGGCGGCGGGGATGGCGGTCGTTTTTGTTCCCCGGCCCTAGCTAAGGAGTTCTTCCCACTCCGTCTGGGTCAGGTTGGCCAGGAAGGCTTCCTCGCCCAGGAGGGTCTGGGCGACGAGTTCCTTCTTCCGCTCCTGGAGCTGGAGGATCTTTTCCTCCACCGTGCCGCGGGCGATGAGCTTGTAGGAGGTGACGACGCGCGTCTGTCCCATGCGGTGGGCGCGGGCGGTGGCCTGCTCCTCCACGGCGGGATTCCACCACGGATCGCAGTGGACCACGGTGTCGGCGGCGGTCAGGTTCAGGCCCGCGCCGCCCGCCTTCAGGCTGATGAGGAAGAGCGGCTCGCTTCCGCTCTGGAAGCGGTCGATCACCGCCTGGCGGTTTTCCGTCGCGCCGTCGAGGTAGGCGTAGGGGATCTCCTCCTTTTCCAGCCGCGCGCCGATCAGTTTCAGCAGCTTCACGAATTGGCTGAAGACGAGGAGCCGGTGGCCGCCCGCGCGGGCTTCTTCCAGAATCTCGAAAAGGGCGTCGACCTTCGCGGAGGGCTCCTTCCACGGCGCGTCGGGTTCCAGCGGCAGGAGCTGGAGGTGGCAGCAGGCCTGCCGCAGGCGGGTAAGGGCGGTGAGCATGGCCATGGTCCGCTTTCCGGGGCTGCCTTGCTTGCCCGATTGCTCGAAGACTTCCTTCCGCCCGGCTTCCAGGACCGATTGGTAGACCTGGCGCTGCTCGGCGCTTAGGTCGCAGTAGGTGACGCTTTCCAGCTTCGGCGGGATTTCCTGGGCCACGTCGGCCTTCGTGCGGCGGAGGAGGAAGGGGTGGATGCGCTGGCGCAGGCGCTTGAGGGCGGGGGCGTCCTGGTGCTTCACGATCGGCACCTCATACCTTTCCCGGAAGAGCGGCGCGGCGCCCAGGTAGCCGGGCATGAGGAAGTCGAACATCGACCAAAGGTCCAGGAGGCTGTTTTCCAACGGCGTGCCGGTGAGGATGAGCCGCTGGGCGGCCCGCGCGCCGACGGCCTTCACGGCCTGGGCGTTTTGGCTGAAGCGGTTCTTGATGGCCTGCGCCTCGTCCAGGATGACGGCGTCGAAGTCGAGCGCCTGGTGCTTTTCCACGTCCCGCCGCAGGAGGGCGTAGGAGGTGATGAGGAGGTCGCACTGGGCGGCGCGGGCCCAGGCCTCGTGCCGGTCGGCGCCGTGGAGGACCAGGGTCTTCAGCTCCGGGGCGAAGCGCTCCGCCTCCCGCTGCCAGTTGACCAGGAGGCTGGTCGGCGCGATGACCAGGGAGGGCCGCCCCCGTTTGCGGGAGGCCAGGTAGGCGAGGACCTGGACGGTTTTGCCCAGGCCCATTTCGTCGGCCAAAATGCCGGCCAGGCCGTTGGCCTCCAGCCGGTGGAACCAGGTGACGCCCTCCTTTTGGTAGGGGCGCAGGATTTTTTCCAAATGGGGAGGGCAGGGCGGCGGCGCGGCCTCCACCAGGCGGCTGGGCGCTTTCCAAGAAACGGGAAGCAGGCCGGTGTCCCGCAAGGCCGATTCGAGGTAGGAGGCGTCCCGCTTGGCGATCTTGGCCTCTCCCAGTCCGGCGGCGGGGTCGCAGTCGGCCAGTACCTCCCGCCAGTTTTCGATGGCGCCGGAGGGGAGGAGGGCGATCTGGCCGGAGGGGAGGCGGCGGTGGGTGCGGCCGGTTTGCAGGAGCTGCTGGACTTCGCCGGGGGTGAGCTGGACCGCGCCGTCCTGGCTGCGGAACTCGGTCGTGACTTGGAGCCAGTCGCCGCCGGATTGGAGGTGGACGCGGGGCTCGACGACGCGGCAGGAGCCGAGCAGCGCGGCCAGGCGGGGAGAGAGCTCGACCTGCCACTCCCGCTGCCAGCGGGGCAGGTGGTTGGCCAGGAAGGCGATGACGGCTTCCTCCCCGCCGAGGATTTGGCGTTCGCCCGGCTTTGGGCCGAAGCCGGCCTCCGCCAGTGCGGCGCGGGCGCGGTTTTCCGCCGCCGGGGAGCGGCCTAGATAGCATAGAGGCCGGGCCGGATCGGGCAGCCAGCGGCCCGGCGCGTCGGCGGCGGGGGCGGAAAAGGAGGGGCTGCTCAGGAGGATGCGGTGGTCGCCGTAGCGGGCTTCCAGGCGGCAGGAGAGGCCTTTGAGGTCGCCGTCGATCTCCGCGGCGAGGGTGGGGACGGCTTCCTCCCAGGCGATTTCCTGGCCCAGGCGGATGTCGAGTCCCTGCGCCAGGGAGGGAAGCTGGAGGAGGTGGGGCAGTTCTTCACGGGAAAGGATGAGGGGCTGGTTTCCGAGCCGCTGAAGGGAAGGGGGCAGGGGCGGATGCTCTTCCAGGGAGGAGCTGTCAAAGCGCCAGCGCCCGCCGGGAGAGGGGAGCCATTCGCCGGGGGCTTCGGCGTGGGGCGCTTCGGCGCGGAAGCGGCCGTCGGGCAGGGGGGTGACTTGGATGAAGGGGCGCTGGGTGGCGGCGCGGACGGCCAGGTTCGTTTTCTTTCCCAGCCATGCGCCGGAGACGCCGCGCAGCGCGCGGAAAAAGGCGTCGAAGGCGGCGGCGGACAGGATGGCCATGCCGGAGAGGCCGCCCTGCCGTTCCAGGACGCGGAGCGCGTCGAGCATCCCTTCCTGGACGGCGAGGGGGCCGTGAGGCTTTGCCCCGGCTTTCTTGAGCGCGGCTTCCCACGGGAGGGAAGGCTCTCCCGGGACGGAAGCGGCTTCCAGGATGACCCGCATTTTTCCGGAGCGCCACGCTTCCGCAAAGGCGAGGGGCAGCAGCAGGGTGGCGTGCAGGACCGGCGTCCCGGCGGGAGCCTCCGCGCGGGAGAGGAGGCGGGAGGGGGTGGCGGGAGCGATGGGATCAGGAACGGAGGCGGAGGGGGGAGGCGAGGCCTTGCCGTTCTGCCGCTCGATCCATTCCAGCCCCAGGGCGACGACGTGCGGGCAGACGGTGCCCCGCTCCCGCGCCTGGCGGCAGGAGCAGAGGTTCTCCACCTCGGAGAGGCGGTCGGAGATTTTCAGCCGCGCGGTCAGGTTTCCCGTGGTCAGCCGCAGCTGGCCGGTGAGGAAGGCGCCGTCCAGGGAGACGGCGGCGACCCGGCCCGCTTTTTGCAGGGAGGATGCTTCGTTCAGGACCGGCCACCCGCCGACCTTTGCCAAGAAGTCCCGGGTGATGGCAGCCATTAAGTAAGGAAGCGGGAGCCCATTTGGCGGGCGAAGAGGGAGGGCTGAATGAGCCAGAGGGTGCTCTCCGGCTTCAGATGGGGGCGGATGACTTTCAGGCGGCTTTCCGTCAGCAGGATGCCGCGGCTGGCCACGGGGATGCGGTCCTTCGGGTCGGCCATGATATTCTCGTTCAGGATGTCGCCGGGCAGGGCGCTTTCCGAGGGCTGGATGCGGGCGACGGAGGGCGCGGCGTGGACGTCATAGGCCAGGGAGAATCCGGGGAAGCGGAAGATGTGGGAGGAAAGGGGATCTCCCGCCTCGGAAACGTCGAAAATCGGGCGCACGATGGGCGGGGAGAAAACCGGCGTCGATTTTTCCGCGCCGCGCATGAGCCGGTCGCGGCAGGCGGCCTCGACGGCTTCCAGGAGGATGGTCACGCCGCGCATGAGGTGCTCGTCGTCCCGGGGATCATGGGGAAGGACCAGCTTGGCCAGATGCTCGGCGGCGGGGCGGGTGAGGCGGAAGAGGATGTCATACCAGCGCCCCTCCTGCGGAAAGAACGCGCCTTGCCAGCCGAGGAAGTCTCCCTTGAAAAGTTCCTTTAGCTCCCCTTTGCGGAGGTCGTGCCGGTCGACCTCCAGGTCGGTGAAGGCTTTTTCCAAGGCGTCCTCGATCACCTTTACGACGAGAAGCCGCCCGTCCTCCGCGAGGACGAAGGGGCGCGGCGCGGGCATTTCCTCCCGCTTGGCGGGAGGGTGCGCGGCTTCGGATTTCTTTTCCTGGCCGGCGGCTTCGGCCGCGGCGGCGGCCTGCGCTTGGATGGCTTTCACCTGGCGGCCCAGGAGGGCCAGGCGCCGCCCCGTCATGCAGGCGGCCAGGAAGGAGACCGGCTCCACGGGCTTTTTCAGCACCATGTCCGCTCCCGCGCCGAGGGCCAAAAAGGAAGTCACGGGGTTCTCTCCCTCCACGAGGGCCAGGAGGTAGGGGTCGCTCTTTTCCGCCGCCTTGCGCGCGCTGTGGGCGATCAGTTCCACGGAAAGGTCGGGCCAGCCGTCGTCGTAGATGATGAGGTCCATCCCCTGCGGGGACTTGAGGTAGGTGAAGAAGGCGGCCCCGTCATCCGCCCAGGAAAGCTCCGCCGGGAAGGCTTTGAGAAGGGCGGAGACGGCCTGCCGCGTCTTCTCCTCTCCGACGGCGATGAGGACGCGCGCGCTCATGCCAGGGGGACGATCGTGCGCCGGTGTTTTTCGTAGAGGGCGATTTCCCTGACTCCCGCCGCTTCCAGGACGGCGGGCAGGCGGTGGTAGTCTTCCGCCAGCTGGACGTGGGAATGGGCGTCGGAGGAAAGGGTGATGGGGATCTCCAGTTCCACGGCGCGGCGCAGGAGGGGAATCTCCGGATACTGTTCCCCGACCGGCTTGCGCCAGCCGGCGGTGTTGACTTCCATGGCCAGGCCGGCCTTTTTGATGCGTTGCAGGAGGGGGTCAAAGAACTCCAGGAGCGGCGCTTCCGGGCGGAAGCCGTGGATCTTCACCAGGTCCAGGTGGGCCAGGCAGTCGATATGGCCGCGGGCGATCATTCCTTCCACCTGGGCGATGTAGTCCCGGCAGATTTCCTCCAGCGGCCGCTCGGCGAATTGGGGGGTCTGGTCGGCGGAGTCGAGCATGCGGTCTTTCCCCGCCAGGTAGTGGGCGGAGCCGAGGACGAAGTCGAGCCGGTCCCAGTTCTTTTCCACCCAGGCCAGCCCGGCGGCGCCGGTCTGCGGGTCGTTGTCCAGCTCGATGCCCGCGCGCAGCGCCACGTCCGGATTGGCCTGGCGGACTAGGTCGAGGACGTCGAGGTCGATCCCCTCATGGTAGCGGTCGTGGTCGGTGAAGGCGATTTCCCGCAGGCCTTTCTCCCGGGCGGAATCGACCCATGGCTGGAGCAGCTCCGGGGTGTAGGGCTGGATGCGGTGCCCCTGGGGGTGGCTGTGATAGTCGGAGAAAAGCTTCATGGGGCGGTCAGGGCCAAGGGAGGCTTGCCGAAGTAGGCGCCGACGGGCTTCACGTCGGTCCCCGGGACGACGCCGTTGAGCTGGAACCAGCCCTGGTTCACCTCGATGGCGTAGGCGACCCGGTCGCTCTGGCTTTCCACCGTCTTTCGGTCGAAGGGGCGCATGTCGTAGATCTCCAGGATGCGGCCGCCCCGGTCCAGGAAGGCGATGGAAAGAGGGATGCTCGTGTTCTCCATCCAGAAGACGGCGTGCTTCGGCTTCCCCAGGACGAAGATCATCCCGGCGTTGTCGGAAAGGGTGGGGCGGTACATGAGGCCGGCGGCCAGCTGCTGGGGGGTGTGGGCCACCTCCGCGTCGATGTGGGCCTTGCCCACGTTGAGGACGATCTTCGCCAGCTCCGGCTGCGCGGCGGCGGGGGTTTCCTGGGCGCAGCTCCAGTCCTTGAGGAAAAAGAGGGCGCAGAGGGCGGCCCAAAGGAGCGCTCCGCCGCCCAGCGTGGCGCCCAGGGAATACCAGAGGGAACGTTTTTGCATCGCCTGTTCCGGGAACGATAGGTTCGCCCGGGAAGGGCAGCAAATCGAATCTTGGCGGGAGTCCCTTTTCCCGATGTAATGAACTTCCCCCGATGAAAAGCAAAACGCAGCGCTGGGTGGTCAAGCTGGGCACCGGCATCCTGACCACGCCCGAAGGCCGCCTCGACCTTCCCCAGATCGACCAGCTGGTGGGCCAGATCGCCGCCCTGAAAAAGAAGCGGATCGAGGTCATCCTGGTCACCTCCGGCGCGGTCGGCGGGGGCATGGGCCTTTTGGGCCTTTCCAAGCGGCCCAAGGCCATCGAGGAACTCCAGGCCTGCGCCGCCATCGGCCAGCCGCAGATCATGCACATCTACGAGGAGTTCTTCGCCAAGCGGGACCTCCACGTCGCGCAGATCCTCCTGACCTACTTCGACCTGGACAGCCGCACCCTCTACGCCAACGCGCAGAAGACCATCTCCCACATCCTGGGCCTGGGCCGGTTCATCCCCGTCATCAATGAGAACGACGTCATTTCCTACCAGGAAATCAAGTTCGGCGACAACGACAAGCTCTCCGCCTACGTCGCCCTCATGATGGGGGCCGACCGGCTCATCATCCTTTCCAGCGTCGCGGGGCTGACCCGCAACCCGGAGGGAAAGGGGACTCCCATCGCCCACGTGAAGAAAATCGACGCCCGCGTCTCCGCCCTGGCCGGGCAGACCGCCAGCGAGCGCTCCGTGGGCGGCATGATCACGAAGCTGGAGGCGGCCCGCCTGGTCAACGCCGCGGAAATCCCCATGCACATCGCCCACGGGCGGGAGGAGGGCGTCCTCCTGAAGATCGCCCGCGGGGCGCGCATCGGCACCCGCTTCGGCCCCTGATTTTCCAATGAGCCTGGAAACCGCCATCGCCTCCCTCTGCCAGGCCACGCGCCGCGCCGCGCGGAAGCTGGCCCGCGCCTCCCTGCCGCAGATCGACGCGGCGCTGGAGGAAATCGCCTCGGAGCTGGACGCGCGCCGGGAGGAGATTTACACCGCCAACCGGGTCGACCTGGAGGAGGGGAGGAAAAAAGGCCTCTCCGCCGCCATGCTGGACCGGCTGGCCATCAAGCCGGAGACTTTGGACAAGATCATCTCCGGCGTGCGCCAGGTGAAGGGCCTTTCCAGCCCCCTGGGCGCCGTCATGCGGGAATGGACCCAGCGGGACGGGCTGCGCATCCGGCAGCTGCGCGTCCCCATCGGCGTCATCGGCATCATTTACGAGTCCCGGCCCAACGTGACCATCGACGCCGCCGTGCTTTGCCTGAAGGCGGGCAACGGCGTCGTCCTGCGCGGCGGCAGCGAGGCCTTCAACTCCAACCGTGCCCTGGCCGCCTGCCTCCAGGCCGGGCTCTTCCGCGCCGGGCTGCCCCAGGAGGCCATCCAGATCCTGCCCACCACCGACCGGGAGGCCATCGGCATCCTCTGCCGCCAGAGCGATTCCATCGACCTCCTCATTCCCCGGGGCGGGCAGGGTCTGATCGAAACGGTCGCCGCCCAGGCCCGCATGCCGGTCATCAAGCATTACAACGGCATCTGCCACGTCTACGTCCATGCCCAGGCTGACCCGGACATGGCGGAAAAGATCGTCCTCAACGCCAAGGTGCAGCGCCCCGGCGTGTGCAACGCCGTGGAGACCCTCCTGGTCGACCGGGAGACGGCGGCGGAATTCGTGCCCCGCATCGTCGCTCGGCTGCGGGCGGAGGGCGTGGAGGTGCGGGGGGACGTGGAGACCCGCGCCTTCGGCGGGGAGGCGGTCTTGCCCGCCACGGAGGCCGATTGGTCGACCGAATACCTCGACCTGATCCTTTCCGTCCGCGTCGTCGGGGGGATCGAGGAGGCGGTCGACCACGTGGAACGCTACGGCTCCCACCATTCCGACACCATCGTGACCCGGAACGAGACCGCGGCGCGGCGTTTCCTGGCGGAGGTCGACTCCGCCACCGTCTATTGGAACGCCTCCACCCGCTTCACGGATGGGGAGCAATTCGGCTTCGGCGCGGAGATCGGCATCAGCACGGACAAGATCCACGCCCGCGGCCCCATGGGGCTGGAAGAGCTGACCTCCTACAAATACGTGATCGAGGGGACCGGACAGGTCCGGGAATGATCCGCCGCGCCGCCGTTTCCGACGCGGCGGCCATCGCGCGGCTTCACGTCGCCAGCTGGCGGACGACTTACGCGGGCATCGTCGATGCCGCTTATCTCGATTCCCTGAACGAAACCGCCCGCGTTCCCGGCTGGGAGGAGCAGCTGAAAAATCCAGCGCTGGACTGCCTCGTCGCGGAGGATGCGGGGAAATTGCTCGGCTTTTCCGTGGGCGGCCCCATTCGGGAACCGCTGGCCGGTTACGGCGCGGAGCTCTACGCGATCTATCTTTTGCGGGAAGCCCAGGGGCGGGGCGTCGGCCGGGCGCTTTTTGGGGAAACGGTGGCGGCGCTCCGCGCGCGGGGCTTTCAGGGCGTCGCGGCGTGGGTGATGCGCCGCAATCCCGCCCGCGTGTTCTATGAGCGGATGGGCGGCGTGCCGGCGGGCAGCACGGAGATGCTTCTGGCGGGCGAGACGTTTAAGCTGGCCGCCTACGGCTGGGCTTAAGCCGTCGCCATGGCGGCCTGGTGCGCCCGCAGGCGCTCCGCGCCGGTGCGCAGGAGCTTCTCCGTCGTCTCCCAGCTGATGCAGCTGTCGGTGATCGACTGGCCGGGGCGGATCGCGCCGCCGGGATTGGGGAAGGCCTGGCGGCCTTCTTCCAGGTTGCTCTCCAGCATCGCGCCCAGGAGGGCGGCGTTGCCGTCGGCCCGCTGGTCGAGGATCGACTGCCAGACGATTTCCTGCCGCTCCGGCTTTTTTTCCGAATTGGCGTGGCTGCAATCGACCAAGAGGGTGGCGGGCAGACCGGCGGCCTGCATGCGGGTGGCCGCCTCGGCCAGGCTCTTCGGGTCGTAATTGGTCCGCTTGTTGCCGCCGCGCAGGATGATGTGACCCCAGGGGTTGCCCTTCGTCAGCACGGTGGCGGTGCGCCCCTCGGCGTCGATGCCCAGGAAATTGTGGGAGTGGCGGGCGGCGTCCATGGCGTCGACGGCCACCTGGAGGCTGCCGTCGGTGCCGTTCTTGAAGCCGATGGGCATGGAGAGGCCGCTGGCCATCTGCCGGTGGGTCTGGGACTCCGTGGTGCGGGCGCCGATGGCGGCCCAGCTTACGAGGTCGGCGATGTATTGGGGGACGATGGGGTCGAGGAACTCGGTGGCCGCGCCCATGCCCATCTCCGTAATTTGGGAGAGGAGCTTCCGCGCCAGGCGCAGGCCCGCCTCCATGTCGCAGGAGCCGTCCAGGAAGGGGTCGCTGATGAGGCCCTTCCAGCCGATGGTGGTGCGGGGCTTCTCGAAATAGACGCGCATGAGGAGGAAGAACTCCTTCTCCACGTCCTTTTGCAGGGCGCGCAGGCGGCGGGCGTATTCCAGGGCCCCTTCCGCGTTGTGGATGGAGCAGGGCCCCACGACGACGAGGAAGCGGGGATCCTTCCGCTGGAGGATCGCCTTCACCGTCTCCCGCGTCTCCGCGACGGTGCGCAGGGAGGCCTCCGAAAGGGGAAACGCGGCCTTCAGGTCCTGGGGGGAGGGAAGGCGGACGATTCCGGAGATGTTGACGTCTTGCAGGGGCGTGTTCACGGGGTTTGGCATGGTGCCAGAATTGACCTGGAGAGGCAAGCCGGGTTCAATTCCTCTCTTTTATGAAAGGTAAGCTTCTTGAAATCCTGGCCTCGAAGGAGGCCGAATGGCAGCGGTTGGTTCCCGTGGCCAAGGAACTCCGTGCCCAGGCTCTGCGCCGGGACGATTTCCGCCCCTTCCGCGCCGGGCTTTTCCGGGAGCCGGAGCTGGGCCTCATCGCGGAGGTGAAGAAAGCTTCCCCCTCCGCCGGGGTCATCGCGGAAAACTTTGACCCCGTCACGCAGGCGCGGGAATACGAGCGGGCCGGGGCCCACGCGCTCAGCGTCCTGACGGACGAGAAATACTTCGGCGGCAACCTGAGCCTCCTCCAGGACATCCGGGATCAGGTCGACCTGCCCATCCTGCGGAAGGACTTCATCGTCCACGAGCTGCAGGTTTATGAGAGTGTGGTGGCCGGGGCCGACGCGATCCTCCTCATCGTGGCCGCGCTGGACGATCCGACGCTGGAGCGGCTCTACCAGCTGGCCCGCACGGTGCAGCTCGACGTGTTGGTGGAAGTCCACACCCTGCGGGAGATGGACCGCGCCTTGGAACTGGGAGCCGACATCGTAGGCATCAACAACCGGAACCTCGACACCTTCGAGGTCGACCTTTACACGACCGAGGCGCTGGCCGAGGAAATCCCCAGCGATTGCCTGGCGGTGAGCGAGAGCGGGATCCGCACCGCCGAGGACGTCCGCCGCCTGCGCCGCAGCGGAATCAACGCGATCCTGGTGGGAGAAACTCTGATGCGGGCGAAGAGCGTGCCGGACAAAGTCCGGGAGCTGCTCCTCAAGGAAGAGGATTAGGGGAAGCCTTCGCCTCGACGATCGCCTTGGAGGGAGGCGTCAGCCCCAGGGCCAGGAGGAGGACCAGCGTGCCGGTCCAAAAGGGCAGGGCGGCGTTCTTGTCCAGCAGCCAGCCGCCCAGGAGCGGTCCGACGATGCGGCCCAGGCTGCCCGCTCCCTGCAGCACGCCCAGAATGAGGCCCTGGGTGTTCGGCGGGGTCAGGATGGAGCCGATGCCGAAGAGGACGGGCCGGAGCATGCCCAGGCCGATGCCGATCGCGGTCAGGCAGACGAAGATTTGCCAGAGCTTCGCGCAGAGCGGCGTCACCGCCAGCCCGGCGGCCACGGAGATCAGCCCCGCCTTGAGCAGGACCGGTTCTCCCAGCGTCTTCACCAGCCGTCCCAGCAGGCCGCCCTGGAGCATGGCGACCAGCAGGCCGACGTAGGCCAGGAGCAGGCCCACTTCCTCGATGCCGAAGCCGAAGTAGGTGTCCCCCTGCATGAAGAGGGCGAAGGTCGTCTCCCACTTGGAAAAGGCCAGGTTGGTCAGGAAGGAGATGGCGATGAGGGAGGTGATCATCGGCAGGCTGGAGGCGTAGCGCCAGTCGTGGAAGTAGCCGTCCCATTTCTTGGCGGCGGCGGTTTCCTTCTTGGAAAGGGATTCGGGCAGGAAGAAAATCGCCAGCACCAGGCTCAGGCCGGAAATGCCCGCGGCGATGAAGGCGGGCAGCTCATGCCCGCTCCGGCCGAAGACGCCCGCAAGCACCGGCCCCAGGATGAAGCCCAGGCCGAAGGCGGCGCCGATGACGCCCATGCCGCGGGAGCGGTTCTCCTTCGTCGTGATGTCGGCCACGTAGGCGTTGGCCACGGAGATGTTCGCCGCGCAGATGCCCGCCAGGACGCGGGAGGCCAGGATGAGCCAGAACTGGTGGGAGAACGCCAGGATGAGGTAGGAGGCGGTCGATCCCGCCAGGCTGACCGTCATGATGGGCCGCCGTCCGATCCGGTCGGAGAGCCGTCCCCAGATCGGGGCGAAGAGGAACTGCATCAAGGAGAAGCTGCCGAAGAGCCATCCCACCATCGCGCCGGAGGCGCCGTAGTGCCGCCCGAAGTAGGGCAGGAGGGGCATGATGAGGCCAAAGCCGATCAGGTCGATGAAGACGACGAGGAAAAGGGTGAAAAGGGTCGGTTTGCGCATGGGCGGAAGGACTGAATATAGGCCGCCGGAAGGCGGAGAAAAGCAGGATTATTCCAGCACCCGGCGGGCCAGCCGTTCCAGCAGGAAAGGCGCGCGGCGCAGGAGGCCCAGGGCCCGCCCGCCTCGGCGGCTATCGGCCAGGAGCCAGCGGGCCAGGGCGTTGACCCGCAGTTCCCCGGCGTAGAGCCGCCGGTGCCGGGCCTGGTAGCGGGCAGCCAGCGCGGCGGGGGATTCCCCCCAGCCGTCCCGCAGCGTTTCCGCCGCAGCCTCCGCGGAAGCCAGGGCAAAGAAGATGCCTTCCCCGGTGAAGGGCTCCACGAGCCGGGCGGCGTCCCCCGCCAGCCAGATCCGTCCGCGGGCGGGCTCCGCCGGGGGGCGGGAAAGGGGGGCGGTGCTGACCAGGGACTCGATCCGCGCGCCGGGGAAGAAACGGGTGGCCACTTCCCGGGGATCGAGCCGGGAAGTGGCTTCCAGCGCCAGGGCCAGGTCCGCCCGGCCGCCGCCCAGGCTCACGCAGCCGTAGTAGCCGCCGGGAAAGACGTTCATGCGGAGCGTCTCCCCCGTATCGACGCCGGTGAGGAGCGCCTGCCAGCCGACCCGGCCGTCCCGCCGGAAGGGCTGGGCCAGCCCGGCGAGGGCGGCGATGGAGGAGGCGCGGCCGTCGGCGGCCAGGATGAAATCGGCGTGGAATGTCTCCCGCTCGCACTCCACGGCGCCGTCCAGGCCGACGCGGCGGACCGCCGTTCCTTCCCGCACCTCCGCTCCCGCCCGGCGCGCTTCCCCCAAAAGCCAGAGGTCCAGGGCCGCGCGGTCCACGGCGCGGAAGTCTCCCTTCACGGGGCGGCGGAAGACGGGTTTTCCGTCCCGCTGGAGTTCCAGTTCCCGGACGGTCCCATGCTCCAGCGCGGCGAAGCCCTCCGCCAGGCCGTGCCGCCGCCAAAGGTCCCAGGCGCGGGGATTGAGGCAGCCGCCGCAGGCTTTGGGCCGGGGAAAGCGGGCCTTTTCCAAAAGGAGGACGCGGCGGCCCGCCCGGGCCAAAATCAGGGCGGCCAGGGATCCGGCCGGGCCCGCGCCGACGATCGCCACGTCCCGGCGCATGGCTACTCCGCGCGACCCAGCACGAGGCAGGAATTGATCCCGCCGAAGCCGAAGGAATTGCTCAGCGCATGGCGGAGCGGCTGGGCGCGTCCGGCCAGGGCCAGGTCCAGCGTGCCGGGATGGTCCGGCTCCTGGCAGTGCAGGGTGGCGGGGACGTATTGATGGTGGAGAGCCAGGGCCATGACGACGGCCTCGATCGTTCCGGTGGCGCCGAGAGGGTGGCCGTAGAAGCCCTTCGTCCCGCTCACCGCGGGGCGATGGGAGCCGAAGACCTCCGTCAGGGCGTGCGTCTCGTGCTCGTCGTTCATCGGCGTGCTGCTGGCGTGGGCGTTGACGTAGTCGACCTGCTCCGGCTTCAGCCCGGCCTCCCGCAGGGCCTCCCGCATCGCCAGGATGGCGGAAGCGCCGTCCGGCAGGGAGGAGGTCATGTGGTAGGCGTCGTTGTTCAGGGAGTAGCCGAGGACCTCCGCGTAGATCGTCGCGCCGCGCGCGCGGGCGGCCTCCCGCTCCTCCAGGACCATGGCGGCGGCCCCTTCCCCCATGACGAAGCCGCTGCGGCGGCGGTCGAAGGGGCGGCAGGCCACGGCGGGATCGGCGGTCTCCTTCGACATTGCCTTGATCGCGTCGAACGCGCCGAAGGTCAGCGGGGCCAGCGGGGCCTCCGCCGCGCCGGCCACCATCCGGTCGGCGTAGCCGTCCCGGATGGCGCGGAAGGCCTCCCCCACGGCGACGGTGCCGGAGGCGCAGCTGTTGGAATTGGTGGTGGCGTAGCCGCGCAGGCCGTAATGGATGGCGATGTTGGCGTGGGCCGATCCGCCGAAGACCTGAAGAGCCAGGGAGGGCGGGATCGCATCCGGGCCCTTTTCCAGGAAGCGGGCGTGCTGCTGCTCCGCGTTGGCGATGCCGCCCAGGGCGGTGCCGAAGCTGACGCCGAAGCGCGGATCGGGCGCGGCTCCTTCCGCCGGTTCCAGCCCGGCGTGGCGCAGCGCCTCCTGCGCCACGACCAGGGAGAACTGCGCGTAGCGGTCCAGCCGCTTCAGCCGGTGCGGGGGAAAGAAGGCGGACGGCTCATAGTCGTTCACCTCCGCCGCGCACTGGGCGTGGTAGGCGGTCCGGTCGAAACGGGTCAGGTAGCCGATCCCGCCGCGCTCCTCCCGGATGGCCTGCCAGAGCTTTTCGGCCCCGATGCCCAGGCTGGTCAATGCCCCCAGGCCGGTGACGACGACGCGCCTGCCGCTCACGAGCCGCCCTCCAGCCGGGCCTTGAGCCCTTCCAAGGTGAGCCCGGCGACGTGGTCGATGAGGAAGCGGCCCACCACCGCGTCCGCGATCCAGGGGCCGACGAGGGGCCAATCCAATTCAAAATCGTGGATGATCTCCACCCGCACGCCGTGCGGGGAGGGGGTGAACTCCCACCGGACTTCCATGCCGCGCGTCAGCGGCTTGAGGTGCTGGAAGCGCATTTGCAGCCGGGCCGCGTCGGCGCGGTAGACGGAGACCCAGGAAAGGGGGATGCCGGAGCGGACGCAGGCCATCTTCACGATCCCGCCGTCGCCGCCCGGAGCGCGGGTCAGAAACTCGTTGGAGCGGTAGTGCGGGAGGAATTCCGGCCACCGCTCCAGGTCGGAAGCCAGGGCGAATGCCTCCTCCCGGCTCACGGCGATCTCGATCTGCTTGTGCGCGTGCATCGAAGAAGCGAAGGCTAGCACAGATTCAGCCGCGCGACACCATGGCCTGCCGGAACCAGGGCAAGCGCGTCCACCGCAACGCCTTCCACCCCGCCCGCCGGGCCAGGGCGACGAATTCCGCCGGGGTGAACGAGCGGCGGACGGAGAGCCGCCCGTCGTGCCGCGTGGCGGCGTCCCGCATCCAAAGCTGGGTCAGGAGCCAGACGGCGGCGTAGGCCAGGCGCCCCCGCACGAGGTCCACGACGGCGGCGTTCCGCGCCACGCGGCGGGCTTCCCGCAGCACGGTCACCGCGTCCTGCTCCGAAAAATGGTGGAGGGCCAGGGAGCAGTAGGCGGCGTCGAGCGCCCCGTCGCGGAAGGGGAGGCGCTTCAGATCGGCCTGGATGAAGAAGACGGGCAGGCCGGGCGGCGTCGCCTCCCGGGCCAGATGCAGGGTGGCGGCGTGGCGGTCGACGGCAAGGACCAGACAATCGGGCCGCCGCGAGGCCAGGAGACGGGCATGGTCGCCAAATCCGGAAGCCAGGTCGGCCACGGCGGCGGGGCCTTTTCGGGGCAGGAGGGCGCGCAGCGTCCGGCGGACGGCCGCGTGGCCGCCGAACCAGCGGTTGATCTGCTCCAGGCGGCGGAGCTGCTCCCGCAGGGCGGCAGGATCGGCTTCATCCTTGTCCATCCACTCGGGGTGGTCGGCGGCAAAATCCCGGCGCATGGCCGGAAGCTACCGGGCCGGGCCCAGCGACGCAAAATTTCCTTTGCGGGGCCGCCCGTTAGCGTTTATCACCGCTGCACGCCATGACTCCATTTCGCATCGGGGTGCTTACCAGCGGGGGGGACTGCCCCGGACTCAACGCGGTCATCCGTGCCGCCGTTTGCGCGGCGACCAACCGGGGCTGGGAAGTCATCGGCTTTACCGACGGCTACGAGGGGCTCCTTTCCCCTGTCCGCTACCGGAAGCTGACGGAGGCGAACACCGCCGGCATCACCAGCCTGGGCGGCACCATCCTGGGCACGACCAATAAGGGCCGCTTCGTCGCCAAGGTCGGCATGGGAGAAAAGGCGCTCATCCCCGCGGCCATCATCGACGAGGCAAAGGAAACCCTGGAAGGCCTGGGCATCGGCGCTCTGGTCTGCATCGGCGGCGACGGGTCCCTGACCACGGCGCAGCAGCTTTTCGAGTCCGGCATCAACACCGTGGGTGTGCCCAAGACGATCGACAACGACATTTCGGCCACCGCCAGCAGCTTCGGCTTCGATTCCGCCGTCCACTGCGTCACCGACGCCCTCGACCGCCTGCACACCACCGCCCACAGCCATAAGCGGGTGATGGTGGTGGAGGTGATGGGCCGCCACGCCGGGTGGATCGCCCTGCACGGCGGCCTGGCGGGCGGCGCGGACGCCATCCTCATCCCGGAGATCCCCTTTTCCTACGAGAAGCTGGCCCGCTATATTAAATACCGCGTGGCCGACGGCTACCCCACCACCATGATCGTGGTGGCGGAAGGAGCCGCTTCTGCGGAGGGGGAGGCCGTGCTCCAGCAGGTTTCCCAGGGGAAAGGGGAGCTGCGGCTGGGCGGCATCGGCCAGGAAGTCGGCCAATACATCGAGCGGATGACCGGCCGGGAAACGCGCGTCATGGTCCTGGGCCACCTCCAGCGCGGCGGCGCGCCGACGACGGTCGACCGGATCCTGGGCACCCGCTTCGGCGTGGGCGCCATCGAGATGATCGAGCGGAAGGAATTCGGCCACATGGTCAGCTACCGCAACCAGATGATCGGCTCGGTGTCGATCGCCGACGCCGTCGGCCAGCTTCAGACGGTGCCGCCGGACGGCCAGATGGTCTCCGCCGCGCGGGCCATCGGCGTTTACTTCGGCAATTAGAGGTCGAGGACGGCGTCCAGCGCCGTGCTGTAGATCCGGCTCCGCAGCGTTTCCATCCCGGGAAAGAAACCGGCCAGGGCCTCCCCGTAGGCGTGCAGCTGCGCGCCGTAGCGTTCCGCCAGCCCGGCGGCGAAGGCCTCGCGGGAAAGCTCCCGCGGGTTCCACGTATCGGTCTTCCAGTCCAGCAGCACCCAGGTTCCTTCCGGTTCCCGGTAGAGGAAGTCGATCCGCCCGTCGGCCTCCCGCAGGCGGCTGTAGGGGATTTCCTGGAGGCGCGCCTCCGCGGGGAGGGCGGCCAGCAGGCCGTGCAGGGCGGAGCGGCGGAAGGCTTCCAGCTCCCGCGCGCCGCGCTCCTGCGCGGGGCCTTCCGGGAGCTGCCGGACGGCCAGGGCGGCGAAGGCGGCGGCGTCCTTCCCCCAGGGCCAAAGGCGGAGCGTCTCGTGCCACCAGGTGCCGTAGTCGGTCCCTTCCGTCGCCATTTCCTCGATCCATTCCCGGCGCGGCAGCAGGCTCTCGGCGGCGGGGGAAAGCGGCTCCTCTTCCGTTTCGTGGCGGCTAGGCGCCTTCTTCGTGGCCAGGAGGAGCGGGGCCAGCTCCACCTTTTCCGGCCAGGCGTCGGCCTGGGCGGGCAGGGCGGTCTTTCCGCCCGCTTCGGCGGCCAGCGGCGTTTCGGAAAGGAGGGCCGCGCTCAGCTCTAGGGGGTTGGCGAACGCTTCGGCCGATTCCTGGGGGCCCAGCATTCCGGTGTAGCCGTTCGGGCCGGGCAGGGAGACGCCGGTTTTCGTTTCCCGTTCCCAGACCGGCGCGTCGTCGACGAAGACGAGGGTGTGCCGGGCCCGGGTGCAGGCGACGTAGTAAAGCCGCCGCCGCTCCCGTTCCGCCTCCTCCTGATTCCGCTCGATGGCCGCGCGCAGCGTGCTGGAGGCGAAGGTGGGGGAAAGGGCCAGGGGGACTTCCTCTTCCCCTTCGCCGGAGGCCGGGTCGAGGGGAAGGAAGACCTTGGGATAATCGCCCTGGCCGCCGGGTTTGTCCTGGTGGCCCAGGAAGGGGATGACCACGGCGTCCCACTGCAGGCCTTTGGCCTTCTTCATCGTCATGAGTTCCACCGTCTCCCCGCCGGAGGCCGCCTGGACCGCGCCGGGTTCCTCCAGGCCGCGCCGGAGGGATTCGTGGAATTCCCGCAGGCTTCGGCCCTCCTGCTGGGCCGCGTGGGCCTGGAGGAGCAGCCGCTCGAGGCCTGTGCCGGGAGCGCCCAGGGCGGCCAGACGGTCGCGCAGGCGGCTCTCCTCGATCCACGCGGAGACGGCCAAGGCCAGCGGCAGGCGCTCCGTTTGGCCGCGCCGCCGGTGCCAGGCGTCGAGGAAGGCCTCGACCGGGCCGTCCGGGGAGGGGAAGGGCGCGGGCGCGACGCGCCGGGGCCGGGCCAGGCCGTCCCGGTAGCGGAAGCGGTAGATCGCCGCGTCGGAGACGCCGTAAAGTTCCCGCAGGAGGCCGGCGACCTCGAACTCGTCGCCCGGATCGGTCTGGAGGGTGAGGAGGGCGGTGAGCCAGAGGTAGGCCGGATCGTGGGCGCGGGGCAGGTCGAAGTGGAGGAGGCTGGGAATGCCTTCCTTCCGCAGCGCCTCGTGGATGACGGTGAGCCAAGCCCGCTTCGGGCACAGGATGGCGACTTCCCCCCAATTCCGCGCGCCCAGGCCGGCCGGGCCCAGGCGGCCCAGTTCACGGGCCAGCCAGGCGGCTTCCGCCGCTTCCTTCCGGCCGCTGCCGTCGATCATTTTGGGCCGTTGCCACCGGACGACGCGGCCCGGCGTGTCCCGGTTCTCCGGCTTGAGGGGGACGAAGCGGGCCTGGCCAGGCTCCCCCGTCAGCACGTGGGGGAAGCGGTCGTTGACGAAGGCGGCGACGCCCGGGCGGCAGCGGTACGTCTCGGAAAAGGTCAGGCAGGCCCCGTGGGCGGAACGGCCCACGGCGTCGTGGTAGCGGCGGTAGACGTCGATGGAGGCGCGCTCCCGGTAGATGGCCTGTTGGCCGTCCCCGACCATGACGAAGCGGCCGGGAAGGGGAGGCTCCGCGTCTGCGGCGGGCCAGCTGAAGAGGCCGCTTTCCGGGGGGCGGGCCAGTTCGGCCAGGAGCTGAAACTGAAGCGGGTCGGTGTCCTGCGCCTCGTCCAAAAGGATGTGGAAGCCCTCTCCCAGGAGCCGCGCGCGGACCTCCGGCTGGCGCAGGAGGCGGTGGGCCAGAACGATCTGGTCGCCGAAGAAGAGCCGCCCGGCGCGGAGCCGGAATTCCTGGTAGGCGGCGGCCTCCCGCACGGCGGCATGGAGGACGGCCTCCAGCATCGGATCGCCCCACTTCGCCAATTGTAACGGCCAGGCTTCCTGGAGGCCCTTGCCGCCTTCCTTTCCGTCATAGGCGGGCATGGGGACGAAGGCGCCGTCGGCGGCGTTCCAGGCGGCGGCCATTTCCCGCCAGCGGGAAATCCAGTGGGCGATGGTTTCCCTGGCCTTGGCGCTGACGCTGGTCACGTCGGCCAGGGCTTCCGGGTCGATCTTGAGGGCCAGGAGGGCGGCTTCCCGCTCCGCCGCGTTGGGGCCGGGCAGCCCGGCGACGGCGCTCCAGTCGACGGCCCGGCGGCTCAGTTCCCGGGCCAGCGCGGAAATCTCCCGCGCGGTGACGGCGCGGTGGACGTGGGCCAGCCACGCGGGCTCCGCTTCCGGCGCGCGCTGGCGGACGAAGTCGCGGAAGAGGAGGGCGTCGTCCTCCCCCTCCGTGACGGGGGAGGCGCCGTAGCCGAGCCAGAGGCCGTATTCCCGGATGAGGCGCAGGCAGAAGCTGTGGATCGTCCCGATGAAGATGCGGGAGAAATGCTGGGCCAGCGTTCCCGCGCGCCCGTCGGCAAAGGAGGGGAAGAGTTCCGCCTGGACGCGTTGGCGCATCTCGTCGGCGGCGCGGTGGGTGTAGGTGACGACGACGAGGCGGTCTAGCGTCTCCGGCTTCTCCCGGGCCAGGGCGGCGATGCGGCCCACCAGGGCGGTGGTCTTCCCGGTCCCCGCGGCGGCCTGGACGGAAAAGTTGGCGTCCAGCTCGCTAAGAAACCGCTGCCGATCGGACATTGTCTTGAGGGGCGGCGGCGCCGGATCCGCTCAGGAGCTCTTCCGCGCGGCGGCGCGCCTCGCGCATCTTGGGGTAGCGCACCTCCCGGTAGCCGGTGGCCTGTTCCGGCATGCGGAGGGCCTCCACCCAGCGCTGGTAGGAGGCGCGGTCGGTGAAGGAGAAGCGGGAGGCCAGGTCCAGGTACCAGTCGCGGAAGGCGCGCTCCTCCGCGTGCCAGCCGGGCAGGACGCGGCGCAGGAACCGCGCGCGCCGCATGAGGCGGAGCATCCAGGGGCGGCTCTTCAGTTTGAAGCGGAGCTTCTTCCCGCCCAGGATGAATTCAGGCCGGTTCAGGTGGCCGTAGACGGCGCGGTCGCCCAGGGAGGGGTCGATGTGGTAGCGCTCGCGGTCCCGCTGGTATTTTTCCTCGCTGGTGAGGAGGTGGGCCACATAGACCTCGTCCTTGATCGCCATGACGCGGTGCATGTTCCAGAGGGCGGCGGCGGTGGCGGCGTAGCCGAAGCGGATCTCGTCCTTCTCGTGCAGGGCGGAGAGGCGCTGGAGGTAGTCGGCGGCGTAGGCGGCGTCCTCGTAGCAGACCAGCTCGTAGAGGCGGTGGGCCAGACGGGACTGGTTATCCGGGTCGAGGCGCAGTTCCTGGAGGCCCTTGCGGGCCAGGGCCTGGTAGGCCTCCGCCTGGACCTCGCCGCGGGAGCGGCGCAGGAGGGAGGCCTTGGCGGCGACGACGGCGGCGGCCGGGCTGTCCTCATCGACCTTGGCCTCCCGGCTCCGTTCGGCGTCGACGACCAGCTTGCGGCCGATCTTGAGGGCCAGGTAGTTGGCCGCCGCGGCGTTGCCGACGGTCTCCCGGATGCCCCATTCCAGGCTTTCGAGGGAAAGCGGGATTTGCCCGCGCTGGAAGGCGACGCCCAGCATCATGATGTTGGCGTAGATCTTCGTGCCGAAGATTCGCTCGGAGATTTCGGAGATGTCCGTGCTGAAGTAGTCGTCCCCGCGCGTGTAGCGGCGCATGGAGCTTTCCAGGGAGTCGACGCAGAAGTCGTCCTTCCCCAGGAGGGTCAGGATGGTGGGCGTCTTTGCCGTGTTAATGATGACGGCGGTGTGGGAGACGGAGCCGACGCGCTGGTTGCCCGCGGGGTCGAGGCTGCGGGCGGCTTCCAGGGCGTCGATGCCCAGGATGAGGTCCGCCTTGCCGTAGGGGATGACGGAGGAGACGCGGGAGGCGTCCCCCGCCTTGATGAGGGTGACCTGGGAGTAGACGCCGCCGTTGCGGATGGCCAGGCCGTTCTTGTCGCAGAAGAGGACCTGGTGCCCTTCCCGGTGCGCGGCGCGGACCAGGGTGGCGGTGGCGCTGGCGATGCCCATGCCGCCGATGCCCGCCAGGTAGACGTGCCAGCGGTCGTTGAAGGCGGGGACGCTGGGCAGGGGCAGGTCGCCGTCCTTGATCTCCGGCAGGCGGGAGAGCGGCTTGCGCGTGCGGACGACGGTGATTTCCTCGAAGGAGGGGCAGGCGTGGATCTTCGTGCAGGCGGTGTCCGCCACGCACCAGGAGAGATCGGTCTCCACCTTGCGGCCGAACTCGGTCTCCGTGAAGGTGAGGCCGGGGCAGCCGGTCGCCTTCGTGCATTCCAGGCAGTTCTCGCAGACGTCGGTGTTGATGTTGATGAAGGTCTTCGTCTTCACGAAGCCCCGGGCCTTGGCCTCCTCCCGCTCCTGGCGGTTCTTCCGGCGGTGGAAGGTGATGCCGCATTCCTTGTCGGCGATGAGGACTTTCACGCCGTCCTTGAGGATCGTCTCCTCCAGCAGGGCGCGGTAGGGGTCGCGGAATTCCGGGTTGACCCGGATGACTTCGACGTGCGGGTCGTCGGCGATGGCGGCGACGATCTTGTCGATGCTCTGGACGAAGGTCTGGTTCCCCATGAGGTCGGCCTCGATGCCCGGCGTGGGCTGGTGGCCGGTCATGGCGGTGGTGCGGTTGTCCAGGATGATGTAGGTGATGTCCTGGCCGTTCTTGATCGAGTTGGAGATGGCGATCTGGCCGCTATGGAAGAACGTGGAGTCGCCCATGAAGACGACCTGCTTGTTCGAGATGAACGGGTCGATTCCCATGCCGGTGCCGCCGCCCAGCCCCATGCCGCTGTAATTGTGCATGAGGTCCTTGGTCGGCTCGAACATGAGCATCGTGTAGCAGCCGGTGTCCCCGTGGAAGAGGAGGTCGACCGGCTCCCGCCGGTGCTTGGCCTTCATGTAGGCGGCGTCGGAGAAGTCTTTCTTCACCTCCCGCAGGACGCTGGCGGAGTCCCGGTGGGGGCAGCCGGCGCAGAAAGTCGGGGTGCGCGGGGCCAGGTCCAGCTGGTAGCCGGCGGTCAGGTCGATGAGGGCCAGCTCGGCGCGGGCGACGTCCTCGTCCAGGGGGACGCCTTCCTTCCGCAGCTCCAGGAGCAGCGGGGCCAGGATCTGGATGACCAGGGAGGGATTGAGGCCGCGCGAGTCCGGGAACCCGGTCAGGCCGAAGGGGAACTGCTTGCCGAAGAGGGCCGGATTCGGTCCCGCGCGCCGCGCCAGGATGAGGGCGATCTGCTCTTCCAAAAAGCCGCGCCGTTCTTCGACGACGACGATGCGCTCCACCCGCCCGGCGAAGTCCTCCACCAGCGCGGGGTCCAGGGGGTAGGTGACGCCCAGCTTGAGGACGGGGATCTGCCCGGCCAGGCCCAGTTCCGTGAGCGCGTGGTCCAGGTAGGTGGCGGCCATGCCGGAGGTGACGAAGCCGACGGGGAAGCGCCCGCTCTTCCCCTCCGGGAGGGAGAGGCGGTTAACGCCGTGGCGCGCCGCGCTCTGCCAGAGCCGCTCGTAGCGGGAGGGGAGGTTCTGTTCCCGCCGCCAGGTGCGGGGAGGGAGGAGGACCATCTTCTCCAGGTCGATGGCGGCCGTTTCTAGCACTTCCTTCTGCTGCGTGTTGACCTTCGGGAAATGGTTGCGCCGGACGGTGACCGACCCGCCGCCGTCGGCCTGGTTCGTCGTCACGATGTAGGCGATGTAGAGCTCCGACTCGCGGGAGAGCTTGAAGGCCAGGTCGATCCAGTCCTTCAGCTCCTGGTAGTCGGCGGGTTCCAAGACCGGCATGTGGAGGTGCTTGGCCAGGTAGCGGGAGTCGGCGGGGACCTGCGTGGAGTCGCTCCAGGGGTCGTCTCCGCAGACGACGACGGCGCCGCCGTCCGGGTGGGCCCCGGCCAGGTTGCCCAGGGCCAGCGCGTCGGCGGCCACGTGGACGCCCACGCTCTTCATCGCCGTGATGGCGCGCAGGCCGCTCATCTGGGAGCCGTTGACCATGGCGGCGGAGAGCGCCTCGTTGTTGGCGATCATGGCGGAGATGCCGTACTGCTTCGGGATCTCCTGGATCGACTCGATGGTGTCGAAGAAGCCCGCCACGGGGGAGCCGGGGTAGCCGGTCCAGAGATGGGTGCCGCCCTCCGTTTCCAGGAGGCCTTTCACCAGCAGCTCATTGCCGGTGAACACCTCTGTGCCTTCTTCCTTCAAGAAACGGGGGTCGACTTTCATAGCGGAAATGGAAAAAAAGCCGCCGGGAAACCGGCGGGGAAAACGTTTCCAGGATCGTAGCCCGGGAGGGGAGTGGGTCAAGGTTCCCACCCTGTAAAATTGCGCCTCGCGAAGCAAAAAGCGTTGCATTTTGGGTTGATTTGCCCTTTCAACAACAGGCAATGCTCCCCCGCCACGACGGCCGCCAGCCCGGCCATATCCGCCCCTATACTTTCACTCCTGATTTTGCGCCGCACGCCGCCGGATCGGTGCTGGCCAGCTGCGGCCGCACGCAGGTCATCTGCGCCGCCTCCATTCAGGACGAGGTGCCCCGCTGGATGAAGGCGCAGGGCGTCTCCGGCGGCTGGATCACGGCGGAGTATTCCATGCTCCCCTACAGCACCCTGGAGCGGAAGCCGCGGGACATCTCCAAGGGCCGCCTGGACGGCCGCAGCGTGGAGATCCAGCGCCTCATCGGCCGCTCGATCCGCGCCGCCGTCGACCTGGAAAAGCTGGGGCCCCGCACCCTCACCATCGACTGCGACGTGCTGCGGGCGGACGGCGGCACCCGCACCACCGCCATCACGGGCGCCTTCGTCGCCGTGGCGCGGGCCTTCCGCGTCCTGGAGGCCCGGGGCGAGCTGCGTTCCTCCCCCATCCAGGCGCAGATCGGCGCGGTCAGCGTCGGCGTCGTAGGCGGGCAGGTCCTCGTCGACCTCGACTACGAGGAGGACAAGGCCGCCACCGTCGACATGAACGTCGTGATGACCTCCCAGAACCAGTTCGTCGAGGTGCAGGCCGCCGGGGAGGAGAGCACTTTTTCCCCCGAGCAGTTCACCTCCCTCCTGGAAGGGGCCCGCGTGGGCCTTAAGCAGATCTTCGATCTCCAGCTGGCCGCGATCGAGGCATGAACCCGGAAGCCTTCGCCAATCAGCCCTCCCTCCGCCGCCACCTGGGCGCGGCCGCCGTCCGGGGGCTCAAGAAGAATTGGTTCCGCACCGTCTTCATCGACGCCTTCGCGGGGGACAAGGCGCTCAAGGGCGGCATGCTCCTGGCCGCCGCCTGGGAACTTTCCGCGTGGCTGAAGAAGCACACCCCGGCCAAGCGCGTCGGCCTGGTCCTGCCGCCGGGCCTCGGCGCCGCCGTGGCCAACCTGGCCTGCGTTCTCGTCGACAAGACGCCGGTGAACCTCAACTTCACCGCCGGGCGCGGCCTCAACGAGGCGTCGATCCGCCAGGCGGAGATCGCCACCGTCCTCACCGCCGCCGCCATGCAGGCGAAGGTGAAGGACTTTCCCTGGCCGCAGGACTGCGTGGACCTCAAGGAACTGCTCCAATCCCTGCCGAAGTGGCGCATCCTCCTGCGCTGGGTCGTCGGCCTCCTTCTTCCCGCCTGCCTTCTAAGCCGCGCCATCGGCGTGCCGGAGCGGGGAGGGGACGCGGAGGCGGGCCTTCTCTTCACCAGCGGCTCCTCCGGCGAGCCGAAGGGCGTCGTCCTTACCCACCGGAACATCCTGGGGAACGCCGCCCAGTTCGAGGTTGTCCTGGAAGGCCTCCCCATCCGGTATTTGCTGGGCTGCCTGCCCATCTTCCACAGCTTCGGATTCACCGTCACCCTGTGGTGGCCGATTTTGGGCGGCCTGCCCGTCGTCACCTACGTCAGCCCGGGCGAGACGGCGACGTTGGCGGAAATCATCGCCCGTCACCGGGTGGGCCTGCTCCTGACCACGCCCACCTTCCTGCGCCATTTCCTGCGGAAGGCCTCGGCGGAGCAGCTCGCCCCCCTCGTCATGGCCATCACCGGCGCCGAAAAGCTGCCGAACGATCTGGCCGAAGCCTTCGAGGCGAAATTCTGCGTCCCGGCCTGCCAGGGCTTCGGCATGACGGAAGCCAGCCCCGCCGTGGCCACCAACCTGCCCAAGCCCGGCATGAGCCGCCTGGGCAGCGTGGGGAAGCTCTTCCCCGGCATGGCCGCCCGCATCCGGGACCCGCAAACCGGCGCCGACCTGCCGCAGGGCCAGACCGGCATGCTCTGGCTCAAGGGGGTCAACATCTTCCCCGGCTATCTGAACGACCCCGCCCGCACCGCCGACGTCCTAGAGGACGGCTGGTATAAGACCGGCGACCTGGGCCGCCTGGATGCCGACGGCTTCCTCTTCATCGAAGGCCGCCTGACCCGATTCTCCAAGCTGGGCGGGGAGATGGTGCCCCACGGCACCATCGAGGAGCATCTGGCCGCCGCCTACCCGGAGCGGGGGGAGGACTTCCATCCCGTCGTCATCGGCATCGACGACGCGGGGAAGGGGGAGGCCCTCATCGTTCTCTCCCCGTCGGACATCGACGTGCAGGACCTCCGCCAGCGCCTGGGCAGCCGGGGCCTGCCGAATCTTTGGATTCCGCGCAAGGTCCTGGTGGTGCCGGAAATTCCCCGCTTCGCCACCGGCAAGGTGGACCTGAAAAAGTGCCAGGAACTGGCCCGGCAATAGCCGAATTATAACCCGTGATGAGCGTCCGTTCCGGGCTAAAGGATATTCCCCTGCGTAAGGGGACCCCCGCCTGGCCCGCCCTGGTCCTAAGGAACCAGGACCGGCTGGCCGAGGCAGGCAGCGTCGTGAAGACGAATTCCAGCAACGAGTTCGGCTACTCCCTCCTGCGGCTCCGGGACATCTGGAACCGGAATCGTCCCTACACCCGCGCCGTCGTCTTCCCGGCCGATGCGATCGACATGGCGGGCCGCTGGCTGGTGGCCGCCGCCCGCGCCAGTGGAAAGATGGGGGAAACCGCCGCCGTGGCAGCCGAAAGCCTCAAGACCCTTTCCCCCCGCGCCGCGCGGCGCGCCCAGGACGCCTTTGAGGCATTCGGCCTCCAGCCGTGGGAAATCCGGGGCCGGAAAGAACCTTCGGTCCTGGACCGGCTCAAAGCCCCCTTCGCCTTCACCCGGGCGGACCGGATCGCGCGCGACGGCGTGTGGAAGCCCTCCATCTATCCCCGGCGGGAGCGGACCTAACCCAGCGCCTTAAGCAGCCGGTCCCGCGTGGCGGGCATCGAGTGGTGATGGCTGGCCACGGCGTGTTCCAGCGCCTTGGGACGGTCGGCGGAAAGGCCGCTCATTTCCAAAAGCCGCGTCTCGTAGCGATCGACCAATTTCCGGTGCGGCTCTTTTTCCTCCAGGTAGCGGAGGGCTTTTTCCAAAAGCTCGAACGGCTCCGCCATTTCCGTGTGCGGCTCGGAAAAGGCGGCCAGCAGATCGGCGAAATATTGGGCGCAGAGGAGCGTCCGCCAATCCCGCCGCAGCGCTAGAAAGGGATGGAGGAGCCGGGCCTCCCGCAGCGCGGCGATCTCGCTCTTCGCCGACGGCTTGTAACGGACCTCGCAAAGGTAGAAGAGATCCAGCACCAGCTTGGACTTCGGCCCCAGGGCGCCGCGCGCCATCGTCTTCATCACGCCCGCCCCGGCGGTGGCCCAGGTGACCAGCAGGCCGGTGTCCCCGTAAGGCATGCGGGCGATGACGATGCCCGGCGTCGAGGCTTCGGAAACGGCGTTCAAGAGGCGGCGGCCAGGTGCCGCGTCACCAGCGCGCGCACGTGGTGGAGGCTTTCGGAAACGGTGACGCAGAGCGCCTCGATCTCCGCCGTGGCGGTGAGCAGGTCGGGCACCATGATCGTCATCATGCCGGCCGCCGCGGCGGAACGGACGCCGTTGTGGGAATCCTCCAGCGCCAGGCATCCGGCGGGGTCGACTCCCAGCCGTGCCGCCGCCGTGAGGTAGGGTTCCGGGTGGGGCTTGCCCTGGGCGTAGTCCCCCTTGGCCACGATGGTGTGAAAGCGGTGGGTCAGGCCGTGGACGCCCAGATGGTGGTCAACCGCCTCCCGGCGGGAGGAGGTGGCGATGGCGCGGGGCAGCCGCGCCTCGTCCAGGAGGTCGAGCAGCTCCACGACGCCCGCCTTAAGCCGCAGCTGGGTGTCGGCCAAGGCGCGGACTTCCTGAATCACCTCCGCCCAGAAGGTTGCGAAATCGAAGTCCGGGCCGAAATGTTCCATGCAAACGGCGCGGCTTCCTTCCACCGGCAGCCCCACCATTTTGAGGTAGACTGAGATATCCATGGCCCGGCCCCGCCTGGCGGCGGCGGCCAGGATGGTGTCCCGGTAAAGGACCTCCGTGTCGAAGAGGAGGCCGTCCATGTCGAAGACGACGGCCTGAAGCTTGCGGGGCAGGGGCATGGGCTGGGAGGTTAGGCTTTGCGCCGCTTCGGGGCAGCCTTCTTTTTCACCCGTTTCCAGACCTCTTCCTGGGCCTCGGCCATCGCCTTGTATTGGGCGGGCGTGGCGTCGTCCCAGCCGCGCAGGTGCAGGAGGCCGTGGATGCCGTAGAGGAGGACTTCTTCCTCCATCGTCCGGCCGTAGGCCTTGCCCTGTTCCCGGGCGACGCGGGGGCAGATGAGGATCTCGCCGTGGTCGAAGGTGATGACGTCCGTGGGGGCGGGATCGTCCAGGAACTCGGCGTGGATGCGGCCGCTCTCCTCGGCGGAGAGGAGGTTCACCTCGATGCGGGAGGGCAGGGGACGCCCCGCGCGGCGCGGCGGCGGGATCAGCTCAAGGGAGGCTCGGAGCCGTAGCGCGAGGCTTTTCGTAGCCACCCGACATTCGCTTTGCAGATTGAAGACTTCCAGACGAGGGCGGGAGGGGGGATTCATTCTTGGGATAGCTGATGCGGCTGTGGAGCATCGTCTTGAGCGTGAAGATGAAGGCCTCGGAGGCTTGGCGCAGCTCCTTGAGGGAAAGGCCGGACTCATCCAGCTGGTGGCGGGCGATGCGGTCGGCCACGATGTCGTTCACCAGGTCCTCGATGCGCTGGGGCGTCGGCTTTTCCATGGAGCGGGAAGCGCCCTCGATGGCGTCGGCCAGCATGAGGAGGCCGGTTTCCCGGCTTTGCGGAACGGGACCCGGATAGCGGAAGTTTTCCTCCGGCACCTCCGGCACGTCGTCCTCCGGGAGGTTTAGGATCTCGCTGCCCGCCTTGGCGTCCTCCGCCAGCTGCTTGGCGCGCCGGTAGAAGTAGTAAACGTAGGAGGTGCCGTGGTGCTCGCGGATGGCGCCCAGGATCGGCTTCTTGAGGCGGTGCTTCACCGCCAGGTCGATGCCCTCCTTCACGTGGGAGATGATGATGAGGGAGCTCATCGTGGGGGAGAGGGCGTCGTGCGGGCTCTCGCCGGTGACGGCGTTTTCGGAGAAGTATTCGGGCTTGGTCAGCTTGCCGATGTCGTGGAAGTAGGCCATGACGCGGCAGAGGGTGGCGTTGGCGCCCACGGCGGCGGCGCCCGCCTCCGCCAGGTTGGCCACGGAAAGGCTGTGGTGGTAGGTCCCGGGGGCCTCCAACGTGAGCTGGCGCAGGAGGGGATGGTTCAGGTCGGCCATCTCGACCCACGACATGTTCGTGGTGATGTTGAAGAGGGTCTCGATGATCGGCAAAAGGGAGCTGACGACCATCGCCGTCAAAAGGCTGATGCCGACGGCCAGGGCGGCCTGTTCCCACAGGGCGTGCATCTCCCGCCCGCCCAGGGTGCCCAGGGCCAGCGCGCAGACGACGCTGACGATGCCGATGGCCACGCCCGCGCGGATCAGGTCCCCGCGGCGGCGGACGTTGCGGGAAAAGAAGACGGCGGTGAAGCCGACCAGGAGGCTGATGGTCAGCAGCTGGAAGTTCTGGTTCACCAACAGGGAGGTCAGCAGGCTGGCGACGAAGACGCTGTAAAGCCCGGCGCGCGTGCCCAGCAGGACGGTGATGAGCAGCGGCGCGAAGGCGAGGGGGACAAGCAGGACGCCCTTGGCCATCGGGACGTGCTGGTGGAAGCCCAGCCAGATGAAGAAAAGCTTGCTGGTGAAAAGATTGAAGGAGATTGCGCCCAGGAGAAGGAAGAGCTTGGAGTTGCTGTCCCAGACCTCCCTTTGGTCCATGGTCAGCAGGATGATGGAGCTGGCCAGGATGAGCAGGGTCAGGAGGATCAGCATCGGCGGCTGGACCATCCAGGTCACCGTCTGCTCCGAGTCGACGAAGAAGGAGCCGCAAGCCAGGGCGAAGAGGGCGTAGGTGGCGCAGATGACGGCGCGCATCCCCACGCTGTGCTCCAGGTGAAGGCGCCACTCGACGCTGCCGGGGTCGCGCCGCGTCTTGTCGCAGGCCATGCCCTTGCTGACCAGGCGCTTTCTTTGCAGCCAGGAGATCATAGATGCATGCTGGTCATCTGGTCCCCGCGGTGGGCGCGGTAGGCGCGGATGATCCGCTGGACCAGGTCGTGACGGACCACGTCGGCCTCGTCGAAGTCGCAAAAGGCGACGCCGGCGGTGTCCCGCAGGGCCTGCCGGGCCTCGACGAGGCCGGACTTGCGCGTGCGGGGGAGGTCGATCTGCGTCGGGTCGCCCGTTACCACGCACTTGGAGCCGGGCCCCAGGCGGGTGAGGAACATGAACATCTGTTCCGTCGTCGTGTTCTGCGCCTCGTCCAGGACGATGAAGCTCTGGCCTAAGGTGCGTCCGCGCATGTAGGCCAGGGGGGCGATCTCGATCGCGCCGCGCTCCACGTAACGGGCCAGCTCCTCCGTGCTCGAGCATGTCGTTCAGCGCGTCGTAGAGGGGGCGGAGGAAGGGGAGGACCTTGTCCTTCAGGTCGCCGGGCAGAAAGCCCAGGGCCTCGCCCGCTTCCACGGCGGGGCGGGTCAGGACGATGCGCTTCACCTCGTCCCGGCGGAGGGCGCCGATGGCGCAGGCCATGGCCAGGTAGGTCTTGCCCGTGCCCGCGGGGCCCGCGCCGAAGACGAGGTCGTGATGGCGGATCGCCTCCACGTAGGCCTTCTGGGCGGGGCGTTTGGGGACGATGAAGGGTTTCTTTGGGGAAACCTCCACGCGGGCGTCGTGCAGCTCGGAGAGGGAGACGGCCTCGGCGTCGTCCACGGTGTCCAGGGCGTATTGCAGCTCCTGCTTCTTGATGGGCAGGCCCTTTTGCTGGGCGGTGCGGAGGACGTCGATCACCTTGCAGGCGCGGACGACATCCTTCTTTTCCCCGTCAAACTTGATCCAGCCGTCGCGCGTCGTGGCTGTCACGCGGAGGCGGTCTTCGATCAGCTTAAGGTTGCCCAGCTCGTTGCCGAGCGTCGCCTGCAGGATGCGGGCGCTTTCAAAGTCGAGGGTTTCGGTGTGCTTCATGGATGCCGGCGAGGGGCTGCCGGCTGAAAAAGGAGCGGTCGTACTTGTAACCATAACATAGCATGCTTTAGTCCCTTGCGTGAACCTCCTTTTTGCCGCCAGCGAGTGCTCTCCCTACGCCAAGACCGGCGGCCTGGGCGACGTGCTGGCCGCTCTCCCCGCCACGCTGCGCCAGCGGGGCCACTCCGTTTCCTGCGTTTTCCCTCTCTATCGTGGTCTGCTAGAGAAACTTCCCAATGCGGAGCTGACCCCCTTGGAACTCTCCATTCCCTTGGGCGGCGCGACGGTCAGCGGCCGGATTTGGAAGGCGCGGGCGGAAAACGGCCTGCCGCTTTTTTTAGTTCAGCAGAATGAATTTTTTGACCGGGACAGCCTCTACGGCCTTCCGCTCGACTTTCCGGACAACGCCGGACGCTTCCTCTTTTTCAGCAAGGCCGTGGTGGAGCTGGCCCGGCACTTGAGCCCGCTGCCGCAGGTCATCCATTGCAACGATTGGCAGACCGGCATCATCCCCGCCCTGGTGAAGGCGCAGGGCCTGCCGTTCAAGACCGTCTACTCCATCCACAACCTGGCCTTCCAGGGCTCCTTTCCGGCGGCGGACTTCGGCCTCACCAACCTGCCGGGGGAATACTTCTCCGCGCCGGGCGTCGAATACTACGGCACGCTCAACTTGATGAAAGCGGGCATCGTCCTGGCCGATCAGGTCACCACCGTCAGCCCCCGCTACGCGGAAGAGATCCAGACCGAATCGGTCGGCTGCGGCCTGGACGGCGTCCTGCGCGCGCATAAAGGGAAACTCACCGGCATTCTCAACGGCGTCGACACCGCCCTGTGGGACCCGGAAAACGATCCCGCCCTCCGCGCGCCTTTCAGCGCGGAAAGCCTCAAGGGGAAGGCCGCCTGCAAGGACGCCCTCCTGGCCGAATTCGGCCTCGAGCCCGGGGAGGGCGCTCCCGTCTTCGGCGCGATCAGCCGCCTGACCGGGCAGAAAGGCTTCGACCTCATGGAGTCGATCGTCGAGGGGCTCCTTTCCCAAGGCGCGCGCTTCATCCTCCTGGGCAGCGGCGAGGCCCGTTACGAGAGCTTCTTCCGCACGCTGGCCGCCCGTTATCCGCAGCAGGTCGGCGCGCGCATCGGCTTCGACGAGGCCCTTTCCCACCGGATCATCGCCGGGACCGACTTTTTCCTCATGCCCTCCCTCTTCGAGCCGTGCGGCCTGACCCAGCTCTACAGCCTCCGTTACGGCACCATCCCCGTGGTCCACGAGACGGGCGGACTGGCCAATTCCGTCCAGGACTACCGCCCGGAGACGGGGGAGGGGACCGGCTTCACCTTTACCCCCTACAGCGCCCAGGCCTTTACCGGGGCCTGCCGCCGCGCCCTGGTCCTTTACGAGGACAAGGCCGCCCTTCAGAACGTCCGCCGCCAGGGGATGGCCCAGCGCTTCACCTGGGATGAAAGTGCGGCGGCCTACGAGGCGATCTACGCCCGCCTGCTGGCATGAGCGTGGAATCCGGCCTCAAGAAAGCGGGCGCGCTGGGCAAAGGGCCGGCCCGCGCCCACCTCTTCCTTTGCCTGGGACCGGAATGCTGCTCCCTGAAAGAAGGGAAGAAAGTCTGGGACTACCTCAAGGAAGCGACCGCCGAATTGGAAAAGAAGCAGGGCATCCTGGTCCTGCGGACAAAGGCCGACTGCCTGCGCGTCTGCTCTGGCGGCCCCTGGCTGGTCGTTTATCCCGAAGGGACCTGGTACGGAGACGTCACCGTGGAGCGGTGCGCCCGCATTCTGGAAGAGCACGTCGTCGGCGGGCGGCCGGTCGAGAAATGGGCCGCCGCCACCCAGCCTCTGACCGGCTGCGAGAAGAAAGACGGGGCGTAAAATTTTGCGGATTGCGCGGCGCGGCGGAATCTGCACACTAGCCCCTCGCCGAGACCCCATAGTGTAGCGGTTAGCACTTCACCCTTTCACGGTGGCGGCACGGGTTCGAATCCCGTTGGGGTCGCTTCTCTTTTTCTCCCCCTTCCCAAAGCGCGGGCGCGCGAAATTCGCCGAAGGAACGGAATCGCTTACTGGTCGACCGTCCGCTTTCCGGTGAAAAATTCCTCCATATCCCCGCCGACGCCCAGGAAGGTGTTCTTCACGTCGGTGCCGAAGCCCGACACGGACGCCTTCACATCGGCCCCGGCATATTTGGAATAGGCGCCGCTGCCGTCCGTGTAGACCACGCCGCGGGAGCGGCCGTCCTGCAGCAGCTGCACGCGCCAGGTGGGAGCCTGGCCCGCCTCCGGTCGGCGCAGGAGGACGCGCGTCTGGTTATAGGTGATCTGGTTGCGGGAGGCGTAGTCCTGCGCGGTCTTCAGCGCCGTTTCCACCGGCACGGAAGTGGCGGATGGATCGAAGGCCAGGTCGGAACTGGCGGAGCGGTGATAGTCGCCGGAGGAAACGGTTTCGGCCTTCCCGTTGGCGATCTGCACCTCGCGGATGTTGTTCTTGGCCGTCGGGTCGTAGAAGTAATAGGTCCAGCTGTCGATGGACGCGCCGCCGCCCTTGCCCTGGACCAGGAGCGCCTCCGTCCGGTATTTGGCGTCCACCGCCGCCTGCGCCTGCTGCGTGGCGGAAAGGGGCTGGGACCAGGCCGTCCGCATCGCCATGAGGACGACGATGGCGGCGCACAGGCCAAGGATGAGATTCAGGCAGGTCCGCAGCACGGACCCCGTGATGGTGGAGCGGTGGGTGGAATTCATAACGCGGGGTTGGTTGCCGCAATATAATTCCGAAGGAGCCCCGCGCAAGGGACCTGCGGCTCACTTTTTTCGCGCGTCCCGCCAGGCCCCGGGCGTGCGGCCTTCCCACCGCTGGAAGGCGCGGAAAAAGGAATTGGGATCCTCATAGCCCAAAAGCAGGGCTGTCTCCCCCAGTGCCAGGGAGGATTGCTCCAGGTAGCGGCGCGCCAGCTCGCGCCGGGTCTCGTCCACCAGGCGGCGGAACGTCGTGCCCTCCTCCGCGATGCGGCGCTGAAGCGTCCGGCTGCCCAGGCCGATTTCCCGCGCGATGTCGGCAATGTCCAGCGTCCCTTTTTCCAAGGAGCGGCTCACGACCCACTTCACCTTTTCGGAAAGGGTGCGGGATTTGCGGCGCCGCGCCACTTCTTCCTCCAGGCTGGGGGAAAGCAGCGCCAGCAGCTCCGCGTTGTACGTGGCGAAGGGGAGATCCAGGTCGCCGCGGCGGAAGACCAAAAGATCCCGCCGGGCGGACCAGCGGACGGGGCAGCCGAAGTGGGCCTCATGGTGGCCGCCGGAGGCCTTGGGCCGCGCCAGCTCCACGCGCAGGGGAGCCAGCCGACGGGCCGTGCCGCGCCGCCCCAATTCCAGGATGGCGGCAAAGACGATGTCGACGAGCAGCGGAGGATGCGCGCCGGAGAAGCCCGGGTAGTCGAAGGAGAAGCGGCCTTCCCCCTCCTTTTCCTCCAGGCGCATTTCCTCGCCGCAGGACAGGAGCTTATACCGGGCGAAGCGCTGCAGCGCGTCCCGGAAGTCGCGCGCGTGCTGGGAGACGATGCTGGCCGGATGGAATTTTTCCGGCGGATACTGCTGGTGCAGCCGCAAGGCGAAGGCCGGGTCCGGGCAAAGCTTTTCCAGCGCGGCGCAGATCCGCCGGAACTCCTCCACCGTGGACAGAGCGGGATCCTCGGCAAAAAAAGCCGGGGGAAGCCCCGCCTGCCGCAGCAGCTCGGCCAGGTCGACGCCGGCTTCCTTGAGCGCGGCGGCAAAGCTGGCCGCGATCCGGAGGGGTTCCGGCGCGTTTCTTCTCATATGGGGAAGGGAACGCCGGTCAGCTCCTCACTGACAGTCCAGAGGCGTTCCGCCGACTGGGGATCGGCCGCCCAAGGGTGGAGGCCGGTGAGGCTAAGGTCGCCGCTTTTCTGCTCCTGGGCGAGGGGGGACACGTCGCAATCCTCGCAGTAAAGCCCGCCCATGCCCTCCAGCTGCGGGCTGACGGCGCACCAGACCGTGGTGGCGGCCCCCTGGGGGACATCCTTGAAGGTGAAGGGGCAGTCTGAGGCGGGGGCAAGGGTGCCGTCGGCTTTCTTTTCGATATGCCAGCGCTTCAGGTCGTCCGGGCCAAGATGCCGCGCCAGGTCGGTTGTCAGGATGGCTCCGGGGTGGAGGGAGAAGGCGCGCACGCCGTGCGGGGCTCCGCGCCGATCGAGTGCCTGGGCGAAGAGGATGTTGGCCGTCTTCGATTGGCCGTAGGCATGCATCTTCTCATAGTCCCGCCGGGCGTAGTGGATGTCGTCGAAGTCGATGCCCGAATAGCGGTGGCCCCGGGATGAGACCTGCACCACCCGCGCCCCCTGCGCCCGGGCCAGGGCGGGCCAGAGCCGGGCGGTGAGCTGGAAGTGCCCCAGGTGGTTCGTGGCGAATTGGACCTCGTAGCCCCGCGCGTCCCGGGTCAACGGCAGGGCCATCACCCCGGCGTTGTTGACCAGGAGGTGCAGCGGCTTGCCGGAAGCGAGGTAGGAAGAGGCAAAGGCGTCGATGGAGGCGGAGTCGAGCAGATCCAGGGGGGCGATTTCCACACCGGGGATGCCCCGCAGGTTTGCCTGGGCCTTTTTCACATCCCGTGCGGGGACGAGGACGGACGCCCCCGCTTCCGCCAGAACGCGGGTCGTCTCCCGGCCGATCCCGGCGTAGCCGCCGGTGACGATCGCGTTCTTGCCGGAAAGATCGGCGCCGCGGATCACCTCGGCGGCGTTCGTCTCCGCGCCGAAGCCGGAATGAAGCGGAGCCTGGGAGGGGGCGGAAAGGGAAGGGGTGGTAGTCATGCCTTCATCCTATCGATTTCGGTCCCGCCTGTGACTAGCGCGGGATGCCAAAATACTTGCCCGACGTGCCACCCCCCTGCGGGGCCCTTTACATCCGCTGGGCGCCGATTTCCGCCAGGGCGCTGCGCTCGCCCTTGCTCAGGGAGATGTGAGCGGTGATGGCCTCTCCCTTCAGCCGGGTGCGGGTGTAGACCAGGCCGTTGGAGCGGCTGTCGACGTAGGGGTTGTCGATCTGGGCGGGGTCGCCGACCATGATGAGCTTGGAACCCTTCGACATGCGGGTGACGATCGTCTTGGCCTCCAGCGGGGTGAGCTGCTGGGCCTCGTCCAGGACGAAGTAGCGGCGCGGGATGGAACGGCCGCGGATGTAGGCCAGGGCCTCGATTTCCAGGAGCCCCTGCTCCACCAGCCGCTCGTAGGGCTTCATGAGCGGGGCGCCGGGCGCGCCGCCGGACTGCTGGGGGCTGTCCTTTTGGGAGGAATTCTTCGCCTTGCGGGCGGGGTTGGACTGCTTCTTCCCGGCGAAGGGAGGGGCCTTCGGCGCGTGTGCGGGCAGCAGCACCTCCAGCGCGTCGTAGATGCACTGGAGCCAGGGGCGCATCTTTTCCTCCAGCGTGCCGGGAAGGAAGCCGACCGACTCGCCCATCGGCACCACGGGGCGGCTGATGGTGATGCCGTCGTATTGGGAGTCGTAAACCCGGTTGAGGCCCGCGGCGATGGCCATGAGGGTCTTGCCCGTGCCCGCCTGGCCGTAGCAGGTGACCAGGGAGATCTCCGGGTCCAGGAGCGCGTCGAGGAAGCACTGCTGGCCCAGGTTCATCGGGCGGATGTCGATCCCCTTCGGAATATGGATCCGCTCCGGGATGGAGAGGCGCTGGAAGGTGCCGTCGCCCCGGTAGCGGGCGGGCATCGTCTTCGCCTCGCTGGCGGTCAGCAGGACGTATTCATTGAGGGTCAGCGCCTCCGAGCGGCTCCCCACGCCCAGACGCTGGGTGGAGGCGAAACGCTGCAGCTCGTTGGGCGTGACCTCGAAGCGGGGCAGGTCGAAGCTCTCGACGTCCTTGGCCTCCACCTTGTCCGTCAGGTAGTCCTCCGCCGGGATGCCCAGGACCATCGCCTTGAGCTGCATGTTCAGGTCCTTCGTGACCAGGATGGTGGGGCGGGGGGACTGGTGGTGGACGTAGAGGCAGCAGGCCAGGATGCGGTGGTCGATCTTCTCCATGTCCGGGAAGACCTTCAGGAAGCGGTCCATCTCCGGGTGGCGCTTCTTGCGGCCGATGAAGTCGTTCACCGCGATGCGGACGGTGCCGCCGGCGGGCGTGGCCGCGCCGCCGAGGATCTGCTCGGAGTGTTCCTTGGAAAAGAGCTTGGTTAGGTTCCGGTGGACGGCGCGGGCGTTGGCGCCGCGCTCCGACTGCTCATTCTTGAACTTGTCGAGTTCCGCCAGGACCTCCACGGGAATCCAGACGTCATTGTCGACGAAGTGGAAGAGGGACTGGGGATCGTGAAGGAGGACATTGGTGTCCAAGACGTAGTTTTTCACCCGCAGCCCGTTCAAATCGACCCCCAGGCGCTCGCCGCTGCCCTGATTGTTGGAAACCTCGCTGACAATGAATTCAGACTGATAATGCATGGTTTGTGGGTTGAAAGATCGCGGGCTGCAGATGCGAAGCGGGCGTGAACTATCCCCTTAACCCTCACGTCGCTAATGGGAAGAGCGATCTTAATGCGCTGTTATTAACATAGTTATTCACAGCCGCGCAAGAAATTCCTGTCAATCATTCGCGGGGCGAACCATTTGGCCAATAGGCGAATTATAGGGATGGCCGTTTCCCATTTGCCCGTCGTCCTTCTGGGGGAGATCCATGGCGATCCCGCATGCTATGAGGCGGAGAGGGAGGTCGTCGCCGGGCTGAAAGGCGTCTATGATACGTTGGCCCTGGAAATAGATGCGACGCAGGAGCGGCTGCTCCGCGACTATCTCCGCACCGCGCGGGCGCCGCAGGACTATGCGGCCTTTATCGCCGCCGACATGGAGAGGACTTTTAGCGAGACGGCTCCCGAGATCGTGGAGATGCTGGCCTTCATGCATGACGAGCGCGACCCGCAGAAAGGGCTGCGGAAGTTAAAGCGGGAGCTGGTGGAAAAGACGCTCAACGGGGACGACTGGTTTCTCAAGTCCCGGCGCGACACGCATCGCCTGGCCGCGGAGGCCTGTGACCAGGGCTACCGCATCCGCTGTACGGACCTGCCCCTCGGCTTGATTTTTGAGGAGATGACGTCCCTCATCCTAAATCCGGAAGTGATGAGAAAACGCAATCACGTGATGGCGCAGGCGCTGGCCCGGGATGTCCGGGAAGGGCACGGCGTCATCGCCGTCAATGGCAGCGCGCATCTGGCGCGTTTTTCCGGCGCGCCTAACTCCCTAAAAAGCGAGCTGAACCAGCTGCATATTCCCAACCTGACTTTTCAGCTGCCGTCCCGTGAAGCGCATCCCGCTTTTTTCAATGTCGACCATGTGGCCGCTTCCGGACGGGAGGCGGTCGAAGTTGTCCAGCAGGACATCGCCCGCCGCACCGCGCGGCAGGAATGGCGGGAGCATCCCTTCCGCAGGGCGGCGGACATGGGCATCCGGCTCCTGCGTTTGGACGCAAGAGAGCGGGATAAGGATAAGGCCTAGGCCTTCAGCGCCTCGCGGGCGACGATCTCGACCTTCTCCAGGCCGACGCGCTCGACGGGCTTGCTCTTCTCGCCCCCGGCGGCCTTCGTGGGGGAGTTGCCGAGCTTTTCCAGCACGTCGTCCCCTTCGATCAGCTTGCCGAAGGCGGTGTACTGCCGGTCCAGGAAACGGGCGTCGTCCAGGCAGATGAAGAACTGGCTGCCGGCGGAATCGGGATCGGAGGAGCGGGCCATGGAGAGGACGCCGCGGACGTGGGGGCGGTCGTTGAACTCCGCCTTCACCTTGTGGCCGGGGCCGCCGGTGCCCACACGCGGGTCGTCCTTCTTGCTGAGCGGGTCGCCGCCCTGAATCATGAAGCCCTTGATGATGCGGTGGAAGGCGGTGCCGTCGTAAAAGCCGTCCTTCGCCAGCTTGGTGAAGTTTTCGACGTGCTTCGGGGCCACGTCGGGCCAGAACTCGATGACCAGTTTTCCGGCGGTGGTGGTCAGGACGGCGACTTCGGGGGAGGGGGTGCTCATAAGTTAAAAAGGAGGTTCAACGTGGCAGAATTTGTCTATTTGGCAAGTTGGCAGTGGGGGCACCAGCAGGCGGTCCGTCCCCCGATCGCGGCGTGCTTCAGCGGCTTCCCGCAGCGCGGGCAGTCGCCGCCCTTTTTCCAGCGGACGGCGAAGAGCCAGCCCTGCGGCAGCTCGCCCCAATCCTCGCCGTTTCCGTGCCCCTTCGGGATGTCCCGCAGGGACACCCGGCAGACTTTCCGCAGCGCGTCGTGGAGCGCGCGGACGGCCTGCGGGGGGAGGGAACCGGCGGCCTGGCGCGGCGCGATGCGGGCCAGCCACAGCACTTCGTCCGCCATCCAGTTGCCGATGCCAGGGAAGATCGCCTGGTCCAGGAGGAGCGCCTTGAGTGGGCCGCGCCGTCCCTTGAGCGCGGCGGCCAGGTAGGGGAGGGTGAAGGCCGGGTCCAGAATTTCCGGCGGCAGGTCTTTTTCCCAGGCAGCCTTTTCCTTCCCCTGGGAAAAGCGGACGCGGCCGAACATGCGGAAGTCCTCGAAGACGAGCGTCCGTTCCTTCTGCCGGAGGACCAGGTGGTCGTGCCGTTTGGCTTCATAGCCAGGCTCCCGGACGGAAAGATGGCCGGTCATCCCCATGTGGAGGCCCAGTACGGCGCGGGGCTGGAAGTAAAAGAAGAGCTGCTTCCCGTGCCGGGAGGAGGAGGCCAGGCGGGCTCCTTCCAGCGCCCGCGTCAGCGCGGGCACGTCGACGCCCTTGAGCGGGCGGGCCTTCGGGTGGGCCTCGACTTTCAAGATCTTGCCCCCCAGGCCCGCGTCCCAGCGGCGGCGGTAATATTCGACTTCACCGAGTTCCGGCATAGGAAGGCCGATTCAAAGGCCTTGTCCCGCTCGCGGCAATCCCTATCCTAAACGGTGCATGAGCGAAGCGATTCAGACCCAGTGGGTCATCATCACCGGCGCCCCTTCCAGCGGCAAGACCTCCCTTCTGACCGCCCTGGAATCCCAGGGACACCGCACCGCGCCGGAAGCCGCCCGCGCCTATTTCGAGCAGAAGCTCTCCTCCGGCAGCACCCTGGACGAGCTGCTGGGCTGGGAATATTCCAAGCTGGGGCTGGAGATCAACGAATTCGAGGAATCCACCCGCGCCCATCTGCCGAAGGACGAGCGCGTTTTCCTGGACCGCGTGGCCGCCATCGAGTCCCTCGCCTACGCCGAAGTGCGCGGCGCGGTGACGAACGACGCTCTGCGCGAGTGGCCGAGCAAATACCGCCACCACGGCACCGTCTTCATCCTGGATCCCCTGCCGGTGAAGAAGGACGGCATCCGGTCGGAGGATGACGAGCAGGCCCGCGCGCTCGATAAGGCCTTCGAGAAATACTACAAGCACTTCGGCTACGACGTGGTCCGTGTCCCCGCCTACCCCCTTGATCCGCAGGAGGCTTCCCTGGAGCGCCAGATTGCCAAGTCGGTCGGCCAGCGTCTCGACTTCATGCTGGCGCGGCTGGAAGCCGTCGCCGCCGTTTCCGAGGCGGAGGACGCCGTGACCAAGCGCGCCGCGCTCATCGAGCTGCAGAACGCCTCCGCTAAAGGAGCTCAAGCTGGGTCCCGCCCGGCCGGCGAAAGCGATCAGTCGAAAGCGCGCTAGTCCGGCGCGGCAGGCCCGCCCGCAGGCAGCTGACGCGGAATAGCTCCGCCAGCGCCTCCGCATGGGGCCCTTCCCCCGTGTGCCGCGTGTTCCAGCGCGGATCGCTCAGTTCCCCGTCCCGGTACTCCCGGATGCGGGAAATCACCCCGTTGGCCTTTTCCGGGTAATGGGCGTGCAGCCATTCCAGGAAAACCTCCCGCACCCCGTAAGGAAAGCGGACCAGGCTCATCCCCGCGTCCCACGCGCCCGCCTCCGCCGCGGCCTGGACGATGCGCGGGATCTCGTGGTCGTTCAGCCCCGGGATGACCGGCGCCACGTTGACGTAGGCGGGGATTCCCGCCTCGTTCAGGAGCCGGACCGCTTCCAGCCTCCGCGCGGGCGATGAGGCGCGCGGCTCCAGCCGCCGGGAAAGCTCCGGGTCTAGAGAGGTGACGGAAAGCATCACGGAGACCACGCCGTCCGCCGCCATGCGGGAGAGGACGTCCAGGTCCCGTGTGACCAGGAAGTTCTTCGTCACGATGCCCACGGGGTTGCGGAACTCGGCGAAGACCTCCAGGCAGGCCCGCGTCAGGCGGAAACGGCGCTCCGCCGGTTGATAGCAATCGGTCACGCCGCTCATCATCACCACCTGCGGCTTCCAGGAAGCCTTGGAAAGCTCCTGCCGCAGCAGGCGCGGGGCCTGTTCCTTGACGAAGATGCGGGTTTCAAAGTCGATCCCGGCGGAGAGGCCCAGATACTCGTGCGTCGGCCGGGCGTAACAATAGGCGCACCCGTGCTCGCACCCCCGGTAGGCGTTCATGCTGTAGCCGAAGCCGAGGTCCGGGCTCTGGTTGCGGGAAAGAATCGTCTCCGTCAGGTCCTTGAGGAAGACCGTGCGGGGTGAGGGGGCTTCCTCCCCCGGCTCCGCATAGCCGGGATCGATATCGGGATCGGCTACGATCCGGACCGCCTCAAAGCGGTTCTGAGGATTGATCGGGCTGCCGCGCCCGCGGAAACCGGGAGTCATTATACATAAGAATAATATCTCTCAGTCGAAAGTCGAGCGTCAGGATTCGTCTTTCTCTTCGTATTGGGCGTCCGGATTCCGGTCGTTGGGCTCGTGCCGCCGGTTCGGCTGATGCGGCTTGTTCTCCGGCATCTTGTTCGTGCCGGAGGGAGACTTGGAGGGCTGCGGTTTTAAAGTCGGTTTCATCAGTAAACCTACCCCTTCTCAAGCCGAACACAATATTTTGTACAACAAATATTGTGCGAAGTAATTATCTATCCTGCCCGCGCCACGGAGGCGGCCTTCCGCTCCAGATAATAAGCGGGCCGGGCCAGGGATTCTTGCGGGGTTACGGTGCCGTCCACCAGCGGATGAATCGCGTCAAAGAGGTCGCCCGCCTCCGCGGTCGAGACGCCGCAGAAGGCGTGGACCGTCTTGCCGTGGCGGCGCGCCATGCGGGCCACGCCTGCCGGACCCTTGCCGAAGAGGACGGTCTGCCGGTCCAGGGCGCCTTCGCCGGTCACGACCCAATCGGCTTCCCGGATCGCGTCTTCCAGCCCCAGGGTTTCGGCGACGGTTTGGAAGCCGTCGGCCAGGGTGGCGTTGCAAAAGGAAGCCAGCCCGTAGCCCAGCCCGCCCGCCGCCCCGGCGCGGGGCCGGTCCCGCTCGTCCCGGCCCAGGACCGCGGCGACCTTTCCGGCCAGCCGGGTGAGCGTCCCGTCCATAGCCTCCGGATCCTTCAGGCCCTTCTGCGGTCCATAGACATGGGAGGCTCCGTCGGGGCCGAGGAGGGGGTTCGTCACGTCGCACAGGCCCGTGACGGCGGCGGGGAAAGGGGAAGGGACAATCGTGGCGATGCGGTCGAACGCGCGCGGAACGGGCTCCACTTCCCTGCCCTCCCCGTCCAGGAAGCGCCAGCCGAGCGCGGCGGCCATGCCGAGGCCCGCATCATTCGTCGCGCTGCCGCCCAGGCCGACGAAGATCCGCGCGGCGCCGCGCGCCGCCAATTCCCGCAGCACGATGCCGACGCCGTAGGTCGAGGCCGTCCAGGGATCGCGCCGTTCCGGCTCGATCTGGGCCAGCCCGGCGGCGGCGGCCATGTCGACGACGGCCAGGCTGCCGCACCGGGCGACGAGGGCCACGCAGGGCCGTCCCAAGGCGTCGACGGTTTCGATCTCCTCAAGGAAGCCTTGCATCGCGCGGCCGAAGACCTCCGCCGTCCCCTCGCCTCCGTCGGCGATGGGGAGGAGGCGGCAGGCGGCCTCCGGCCAAACGGAGCGGAAGCCCGCCTCCAGCGCGCGGGCCACGTCCCACGCGCCCAGGCTTCCCTTGAATTTATCGGGAGCGATCAGCAGGCGCGGAGCCATGGGCGGAAGGGTCCAGGGAGCGGAAACAGGAAAGCAGCACGGCGGCCAGGAACATGAAGGCGGACGTCAGCCAAGGGCCCGCCGCGAGGCGGCCGGTCTTCTCCACCAAAAGGCCGACGAGGGTGGGGCTGAGAAAGCCGCCGAGGTTCCCGCAGGAATTGACCAGCGCGATGGCGGCGGCGGCCGCCGCGCCGCTCAGGAGGCTGCCCGGCAGCGCCCATTGCGTCGCCATCATGCCCATGACGCCCGCCGCCGCCAGGCAGAGGAAGAGGAGGCCCTCCCATCCCCTGCCCCCGGAGCCGTATCCGCACAGGGCGAAGCCAACGCCGCCGACAAGCGCGGCGAAGGCCGCGCAACGCCGCCAGGAGCGCCGCCGATCGGCGCGGGCTCCCAGCCAAACCATGAACGCCGCCGCCGCGCTCCAGGGCACCGCGCTGGCCAGGCCGATCTGGAGCGGCGTTTCCCAGCCCAGGTTCTTGAGCAGTTCCGGAAGCCAGAAGGAAAAGCCGTAGAGGCCCATCATCGCGCAGAAATAGACGGAGCAGAGCTTCCACACCACCGGCAGGCGGAAGGTGGCGGCGGCCTGGGACGGAGCGCCGTGGAGCGCGCGTTCCTCCGCCTCGGCGCGGAGGGCGGCCTCCAATTCCCCGCGCTCCTCCTGCGTGAGGGATTTCAGCTCCGCGGGCCGGTCCGGCAGCGCGGCGAAGATCCAGAGTGCGGCCAGGAGGCACGGGATCCCCTCGATGAGGAAGAGCCATTGCCAGCTCTCCAAGCCGCCCCCGTGGAAGGCGCCCATGATCCAGCCGGAGAGCGGGCCGCCGACCAAGCCGGAGACCGGAATGGCGGTGAGGAAAGAGGCCAGGATCCGCGCGCGGACGCGGGCGGGAAACCATTCCGTCAAATAAAGGATGACGCCCGGAAAGAATCCGGCTTCCGCCGCCCCCAGGAAAAAGCGCACCGCATGGAACTGCCACGCGTGGCTGACCAGCGCCGTGGAGGCGGAGATGGCTCCCCAGACCAGAATGATGAGGGCCAGCCAGCGCCGCGCCCCGTAGCGGCGCAGCAGCAGATTGGCCGGCACCTGGCAGGTGAAATAGCCGATGAAGAAGAGCCCCGCGCCCAGGCCGTAGGCTGCGTCCCCCAGTCCCAGGGAGGCCGACATGGTGAGCCGGGCAAAGCTGATGTTCACCCGGTCGAGGTAGTTGACCAGGTAGCCGAAGAAAAGGATGGGAACGATCCGTAGCCCCAGCTTGGCGTAGAGGGAACCGGCCATGGCCCGGTACGCTGCGGGGCCCGGCGGCCGGAGTCGATGCTAAAGGCGCTTGGCGGAACGGGCGCTCAGCCGCTCAAAGAAAAGGATGCCCAGGAGGACTGCCGCCGCGCCCCAGGCGGCCAGGCCGCGGGGCCACGCTTCTCCCAGGAAAAGCGCGCCGAGCGCGGCGGAGATGGGAAGCTCCGCCGCCTGCATCGCCTCCACGGCGGCCAGGGCGGTGGGGTCGCTGGCAACGCTCTGCGTGGCGTGGAAAAAGGCGACGGTGGCGATCGTCCCGCCAAAGAAGGCGATGCCGAGGCAAAGGCCGATTTCCCGCAGGCTGGGCGGTCCCTGCGCGGCCCATGTCCCGGCCCCCAGGAGGAACCAGAGCGGCAGGCTCATCAACGTCATGCCGAAGACGCGCTGCGTGGGCGTCAGAACGGTGCCGGTCCGTTCCAGGTGCAGGAGGATCTTCCGGTTTCCCAACGGGTAGGAGAACGCCGCGACGAGGACCGCCAGGATGCCGGGCACGTCCCCCCACCCGGGCGTCCGTTCCCCGCGTCCCGCCTCCATCGCCGCGATGCCCAGCAGGATCCACCCGCCGATGGCCAGAACCGGCCAGGAGATCTTCCCTCGCCGGTCCCGGTAGATGAGAGGCGCCAGGAGCGGCCCGGCGACGATCGTCGTCTGAAAGCATCCCGCCGTCAGCCAGGCGGGCCCGTTGGCCGCTCCCCAGGCCAGGCCGATGCCGCATCCGCCGAAGCCCACGGCGCTCCACAGGAGCCAGACCGGCCAGTGGGCCTTGAGTTCCCCCGGCAGGCCGCCCAGCCGCCGCACCACCAGGGCCAGGCATGGCAGCGTCAGCAGGAAGCGGAGCGTCACCGCCCACGCCCAGGAGCCGCCGCCGGAAACCAGCGCGCGGTTGAAGAGGTAAACGGAGGTGAAGAAGAAGGCCGCGACGAGGCCGTAGAGGATGGCGCGCGGCGCCCGGGAATCCATTGAAATGGAGAACCTAGCGCGTGCGCTGCCGATCCGGCCCGATGCCGCGCGCGTCGGTCTCCGTGGGGGTGCTGTGGGTGGCCCCGGATAAGTCCCCCTTCTTGATTTCCCACGCCTTGGCGATCGACTGGGGGCCGCGCCGGAACGGCGTCAGCGGCTCGGAACGCTTCCGGTTCCAAAAGTAGCTGACCACGCAGACGGTCATGAGCAGGAGGAGGAGCAGAAGCATGCGGAACTTTAGGCCGGATCGTGCCCGCTGACCAGCAGAAGCGTCTCCGGGCCGCACAGATGGACGCGCTGCGCTTTGGGGTCGAAAGACGCCTCCCCTTCCCCGCCGAAGCGCGGCTCGTTGCTGTCCACGGCGCGTTCCCAGGGGCCGTTTTCCGCGGCGGCAAAAGGCACATCATTTAGGTTGAGGGAGCCGCCCTGGAGGGTGAAGAGGAGGAGCCACGATTCCCCGTCGAAGTCCCAGCGGACCGCCGTGACGGTTCCGGCCAATTGTTCGACGCGGACCCGCTGCCGGTCGATGGAAAGGGAGGGGCGGCGACGGCGCCAGCGCAGCCCCTCCCGGTAGAGGGCCAGGAGGCCTCCGTGCGGCGGCTCGCCGATTTCCTCCCACTTCAGCTTGGCGCTTTGGAAGGTATCGGCCGCCTGAGGATTGGGCATGACGGCGAACATGGGGGAATCCTCCCTCACGCCGGAGCGGACCAACTCCTCCTTCCGCCAGTGGGAGATCTTCTCGTGCCGGTCGCCGCCGTATTCGCTGAAAAAAGGGAAGGCCGTGGAGGCTCCCCATTCCTGGCCCATGAAGAACATCGGCGTGAAGGGCGCCAGGCAGAGCAGGAGAGAGGCGGCGCGGTAGTCCCGGGGGGAGACGATGTGGTGGATGCGGTCCCCCAGCACGCGGTTGCCGGTCTGGTCGTGGTTGGAGATGAAGACCAGAAAGCGGTCGTAGGGAAGGTGCGCGGCGTAGGTGCCGCGAAACGTCTCCCGGTGAGGATCATATTCTCCCTTGTAGAGCCACCCGTGGGAGAGGATCTCCACCAGCTCGATGGTCGTCCCCCGGTAGCTGCCGTAGTGGAAGTCCCCCTCCCCCGTCATGGCGATGCGGACGGAGTAGTGGAAGTCGTCCGCCCAGACGGCGTTGCAGCCCCAGCCCCCCTCCCCGCGCGGAGTGATGACGCGGGCCTCGTTGCGGTCGTCCTCCGCGATGACGAAGGCGCCGCGCGCCTGGGCGGCCTCCGCCAGCTCGGCGACGAAGTGGCGCGGCGATTCGTCGACGATGGCGTGGGTGGCGTCCAGCCGCAGGCCGTCGAAGCGGAACTCGTCCAGCCAGTAGAGCGCGTTGGAGAGGAAGAAGTGCCGTACGGGCCCGCTGTCCGGTCCGTCCCAGTTGAAGCCCGGGCCCCAAGCCGTTTCGCGCGTTTTCAGAAAATAGCGGGAGGAGTATTTCCCCAGGTAGTCGGACGGGAGGCCCAGGTGGTTGTAAACCACGTCCAGGACGACGGCCAGGCCGTGGCCGTGCGCGGCGTCGACGAGGGCGCGCAGGTCGTCCGGCGTGCCGTAGTGTTTCGACGGCGCGTAGAGGAGCGCGCCGTCGTAGCCCCAGTTGCGGCTCCCCTCGAAGGAGGCGATGGGCATGATCTCCACCGTGTTCACGCCCAATTCCTTGAGGTGGGGCAGCCGCTCGATGGCGGCGCGGTAGGTTCCCTCCGCCGTGAAGGCGCCGATGTGCAGCTCGTAAATAATCCGGTCGCCCCAGGCGGGGCGCTTCCAGCCGACGTGCTGCCAGGCATAGGAGTTCGGATCGACGACCTGGGATGGGCCCATCAGTTCCAACGGCTGGAAACGGGAGGCGGGATCGGGCAGCTCCTCCCCGTTTATTTGGAAGACGTAGAGGTCTCCCGCGCGGCCCCGGGAGTCGATCCCCTGGAAATAGCCGTCGGCGCTTTTCCGCAACGGCACGGGGCGCCGGCTTTCGCCTACGAGAACGGAGAGCCCCTCGCGCTCCGGAGCCCAGACGGTGTAGAGGACTCCCTCCCCGACCACCCGGGCTCCCGGATCGCTCACGCTTTCTGCGGGGTTTGCCGGGCGGCGTGGGAGTTTTCCCCGCCGATCTGGCGGAAGACGACGACGGAGCGGGCCTCCATTTCCCAGGAGGTCCCGGCGGCCATCGCCTGGTTTCCGGGAATGAAGCCGGCTTCCTCCTTCGTGTCGAGGAGCAGTTCCCAGCGCACGGTGGGGCTGCCCGGCAGGACGCAGCCCACGGGATTGGACTGGTCGTTGAGATAGACCAGGAACGTGTCGTCCATGACGGGATGGCCGTGGGCGTCGCCGATGCCCAGGGCGTCGCCGCAGAGCATCATGGCGATGCCGTAGGGCGGCCCGTTCCAGATCTCCTCCGTCATCTCCTGGCCGGAGGTGTCGAACCAGGCTATCGGGATGGGCGCCTCGTCGACGTTCTCCATCTTCATACGCGGGGCGAAGAATTTGGTCCGGCGGAAGGCCGGGTGCTTCTGCCGCAAAAGCGAGAGCCCGCCGACGAAGTCCTGGAGCCGTTTCTGTTCCTCGTTCCGCTCCCAGGCCATCCAGCTGACCTCGTTGTCCTGGCAGTAGGCGTTGTTGTTGCCGCCCTGGGATCGGCCGTATTCGTCCCCGGCGGTCAGCATCGGCACGCCTTGGGAAAGGAAGAGGGTGGCCAGGAAGTTGCGCTGCTGGCGGCGGCGCAGGCGGTTGATCTCCGCGTCGTCCGTGGGGCCCTCGGCGCCGCAGTTCCAGGAGTTGGAGTTGTCGTCCCCGTCGCGGTTGTCCTCCCCGTTGGCCTCGTTGTGCTTGTCGTTGTAGGAAACGAGGTCGGCCAGGGTGAAACCGTCGTGCGCGGTGACGAAGTTGATGCTGGCCCGGGGCGACTTGCCGCTCCCTTCATAGAGGTCGGGGCTGCCGCTGAGACGGGTGGCCAGCTCGCCGACGAGCGCGCCGTCCCCCTTCCAGTAGCGGCGGACGCAGTCCCGGTATTTCCCGTTCCATTCCGACCAGGGCGCGGGGAAGTTGCCCACCTGGTACCCCCCCTCCCCGATGTCCCACGGTTCCGCGATGAGCTTCACGCGGGAGAGAACCGGGTCCTGGCGGACGGCGTTGAGGAAGGCGGAGAAGCGGCCCACTTCGTTCGCCTCACGGGCCAGGGCGGGGGCCAGGTCAAAGCGGAAGCCGTCCACGCGCATCTCCGTGACCCAGTAGCGCAGGCTGTCCATGACCAGGCGGAGGACGGTGGGGTGCGGCACGTTGGGCGTGTTGCCGCAGCCGGTGAAATCGACGTAATAGCGCGGGTCTTCCGCCAGGCGGTAGTAGGTCTGGTTGTCCAGGCCGCGGAAGCAGAGGGTGGGGCCGCGCTGGTTGCCCTCCGCCGTGTGGTTGTAGACGACGTCCAGGATCACCTCGATCCCCTCCTCGTGCAGGCGCTTGACCATTGTCTTGAACTCGCGGACCGGGTCGCCGGTGGAGGAGTAGGCGGCGTGCGGCGCGAAGAAGCCGATGGAGTTGTAGCCCCAGAAATTGTTGAGCCCCTTTTCCGCCAGGTAGCGGTCGTTGACGAACTGGTGGATAGGCAGAAGCTCCACGGCGGTGACGCCCAGGCTCTTGAAATAAGAGATGGCCGCGTCCGAGCCAAGGGCCGCGTAGCTGCCGCGGTCGGCCTCCGGCACGGCGTTCCACTGTTTGGAGAAGCCTTTGACGTGCAGCTCGTAGATCACCGACTCTTCAAAGGAAAGGCCGATGGGGTCGGCCTTCGTCCCCCAGTCGAAGGCGTCGTCGACGACGACCGACTTCGGCATGAAGGGGGCGCTGTCCCGTTCGTCGAACTGGAGGTCGGCGCCGTCATCCGTGCCGACCGGATAACCGAAAAGGGCGTCATCCCATTTCAGCTCCCCGGCCAGGGCCTTCGCGTAGGGGTCGAGGAGCAGCTTGTTCGGGTTAAAGCGGAGGCCCTGGCCGGGATCGTAGGGGCCGTGGACGCGGAAGCCGTAAAACTGGCCGGGCCGCAGGTCCGGGAAGAAGCCGTGCCAAATGTTGTCCACGCACTCCGGCAGCGGGATGCAGGCGTATTCCTTTTCCGCGTCAGGCCGGTCAAAGAGGCAAAGCTCCACCTTCGTGGCTTTTTCGGAGAAAACGGCGAAGTTGACCCCCTCCCCCGTCCATTGGGCCCCAAAGGGGTAGGGCCGTCCGCACCAGATACGCCAGGAGCTGCTCACCGTTTTCATCTGTGCGCAACATACTGCACAAATGAGCGCGCGCTACTGGATCGCGGAGAAATTTAGCCCGGCGGCCATTCCAGGGCGCGTCCGCCCAGCAAGTGCATGTGGAGATGGGGAACGGTTTCCCCGCCGTCCGGACCGTGGTTGATGACCAGGCGGAAGCCGCTCTCGTCCAATCCCTTGTCCCGGGCGATCTTTCCGGCGACCAGCAGCATGTGGCCCAGGAGGGCGGCGTCCTCCTCCTTGGCCTCGCCCAGGCGGGGGATCGGCTTCCGGGGGAGGATCAGGATGTGGTGGGGCGCCTTGGGATCGATGTCGAGGATGGCGATGCAGCGGTCGTCCTCGTGAATGCGGGTGGCGGGAATCTCCCCGCTCAGGATTTTGCCGAAGATGGTGGCCATGAAAGTTTAGACGATGACCAGGTCGAGCTGCTGGCCGCGGGTGGCTTCCAGGTAGCCCCGGATGTAGTGGATGATCTGGTCGCGCAGCGCCTCGCAGGTCTGCCGCCAGCGGGAGGCCTGGTCCAGGATCTTCACGCAGCGGCGCAGGTCGCCGATGAGGATGCCCGCCGCGTCGAGGGAGAGGACGTCGTCCAGCCGGGTGCGTAGGGTGGGATAGAAAAGGAGCTCGTAGGGGGCCTGGTCCGCGATTTCCGCCAGGGAAAAGGCCAGCCGGGGCGAGGCCAGGACGACGTGCGGCGCCACGTCCTGCTGGCCGATCTGCTCCAGCACGCGGGCCATCATCTCCTCCAGCTGGGCGATGCTGATGGTGTTGCCGGTGAATTCCTCCTCCAGGAAATGCAGGATGGCGCGGGCGATGTGGGGGGCCAGGTCCCAATTGGGGATGCCCACCTTGGCTGCGGAGATGCGGAGGGATTCCGCCAGCCATCCCTCCGCCAGCGGCAGCATGCGGTCAGGCCGCCAGGCGACGTAGGGAAGGCGTTGGGGAAGGGCGATCACAGGAAATTGAGATCGAGCGATTCGACGGTGCTGACGAATTCCTTGATGTCCCGGAATTTCCGGTAAACGGAGGCAAAGCGGACGTAGGCCACCTCGTCGATCTGGCGCAGCTTCTGCATCACCTTCTCGCCGACGGCGATGGAGGGGATCTCGTCGTGATGCTTGCGGCGGAGTTCCTCGACGATCTGGTCGACGGTCCGCTCGATCACCTCGCGGCTGATCGGGCGCTTCTCGCAGGCTTTCTCGATGCCGCTCATGAGCTTGCGGCGGTCAAAGGACTCGTAGCGGCCGTCCCGCTTTACGATGCGGAGGTCCTCCCCTTCCACCTCTTCATAGGTGGTGTAACGGTGGTGGCAGGCGGAACATTCCCGGCGGCGGCGAACGGCAGCGCCTTCCTTCAGCGGCCGGGAATCGACCACTTTATCTTGGAGCCCACCACATTTAGGACACTTCATCGAAGTGAAGCGGTTTTAACACAACCGCTAGCGGGGTCAACGATTATTTACGGTTTAAAATATTATAAAAACCGAAGAACGCTTATGCCGAGGGCTTTAAAAGAGCCTGGGCTTGGGCGTCGATGGCCAGCGCTTCCTCCAGGGAGGGCGCCAAAACGCAATAGTGGCCCATTTTGCGGCCGGGCCGCGCTCCGCTTTTCCCATAGAGATGGAGCCGCAGGCCGGGCAAGGCCAGGAGGCGGTCCCAGGCGGGTTCCCCGGCGCTCCAAAGGTCGCCCAGGAGATTGCGCATGACGACGGGGGTAAGCAGGGAGGTGTCCCCCAGGGGCAGGCCGCAGACGGCGCGGAGCTGCTGCTCGAACTGGCTGGTGACGCAGGCGTCCAGGGAGTAGTGGCCGGAGTTGTGCGGGCGGGGGGCCATCTCGTTCACCAGGACGCGGCCATCCGTGGTGAGGAAGAATTCGACCGCCAGGAGGCCGACGAGGCCGAGCTGTTCCGCGACGGCCAGCGCCACGCGCCGCGCTTCCGCCACCGATTCCGGCGGCAGGTCGGCGGGGACGATGGAGAGGTCCAGGATCTGGTTGCGGTGGTCGTTGCGGGAGATGGGGAAGACGGAGGCCTGCCCGTCCCCTCCCCGGGCGACGAGGACGGAAAGCTCCGCCCGGCAGTCCAGCCACGCCTCCACGATTCCGGCGGGCTGGCCGTGCCTGGCCCACACGGCGGCGTCGTCGAAGCCGGGGGCGAGTTTCTGCTGCCCCTTCCCGTCGTAGCCGAAGTCGACGGTCTTCAAGACGCAGGGAAAGCCGAGGTCCCGCGCGGCGGCGGCCAGCTCTTCCGCGCTGTGGACGATGCGGTGCGGGGCGACGGGGAAGCCGTGCCGGGAGAGGAATTCCTTTTCCCGGCGGCGGCTCTGCGCGGTGTGGAGGATGTCCTTCCCGGGGCGGACGGAGACGCCCTCGCTCTCCAGGATTTCCAGAGTTTTCAGCGGGATGTTCTCGAACTCGTAGGTGGCCACGTCCAGCCCCCGGGCGAAGGAGCGGAGGGCTTCCTCGTCCTCGAAGGAGCCGGCCGATTCCTTGTCCGCCACCTGGCCCGCCGGGCTGCCGGTGGAGGAGTGGTAGACGTGGATGCGGTAGCCCAGGCGGTGCGCCGCCAGGGCGAACATGCGGCCCAGCTGGCCGCCGCCCAGGATGCCGATGGTGCCGCCGGGGAGGACCTGCTTCGTCATAGGCGGTCGCGGAGGACCTTGCGGGTCTGCTCCCGGCGGAAGCGGGCCCATTTCTTGGCCAGCGCGGCGTCGTTCAAGGCCAGGATGGAGACGGCCAGGAGGGCGGCGTTCTTCGCGCCCGGCTCGCCGATGGCCAGGGTGCCGACCGGCACGCCGTAGGGCATCTGCGCGATGGAAAGGAGGGAGTCGAGGCCCTGGAGCGCGCGGCTTTCCACCGGCACGCCCAGGACCGGCAGCTCCGTGAAGGCGGCGGCCATGCCGGGCAGGTGGGCGGCGCCGCCCGCTCCGGCGATGATTACTTTCAGCCCCCGCCCGGCGGCGGAGACGGCGTAGTCCCGCAGCTTGTGCGGGGTGCGGTGGGCGGAGACGACCGCCTTTTCGTGCGGCACGCCGAATTTTTCGAGGATTTCCGCGGCGGACCGCAGGGTCGCCCAGTCGGAAACGCTGCCCATGATGATGCCCACCTGGGGCTTGGCCGGTTTACCCATAAAGAGGCCCACCATCTACGGCAAGCGGGCGGGGCAAGTCGAACAGAAACCGGGAGGCTTAAACCCGCTTTGCCTTGGCGGGGGACTTCCCCTGGACGATGGCGTCCAGCAGGGCCTTGGTTTCCTCGAAAATCTTCGTCACCGGCCAGAGGCGGCCCGCCCCCTCGTAGCCGCAGGCCAGGTAGCCGCGGTCGGGCCCGATCCAGCGGACGCCGCGCGCGGTGAGAATGCGGACGTTTTCCTGCACGGCGGGATGGGCCCACATCTTCCCGTTCATGGCGGGGGCGATGACGACGGGAGCGGGCGTGGCCAGGAGGGTGGAGGAAAGGAGGTCGGGGGCCAGGCCGTGGGCGTAGTTGCCGATGATCTGGGCCGTGGCGGGGGCGATGAGGACCAGGTCGGCATCGTCCCCCAGGGCGATGTGGGTGGGCCGCCCGGAGACAGGCTCCACGCCGTCCTGCGTGTGGACGGGGCGGCGGGAAAGGGAGTGAAGGGTCAGCGGGGGGATGAAGCGCTCCCCTTCCCGCGTCAGGATGACGTCCACCTCGATGCCGTTCTGGGTCATCATGCTGACCAGGTCGGCCGCGCGGTAGGCGGCGATCGACCCTGTCACTCCCAGGACGACGCGGGGTAAACGCTCAGGTTTCATCCAGAGTCAGGCGCCGGCTCAGGTACCGCTCCGCGCGCATGATGGCGCGGAACTTGGTGAGGTCCTCTTCGGTCGAACCGCTCAAAATGGTGTATTTGAATTCCCGCCAGCGCTCCATCTCCTCCCGCCCGGTGTGGAGGCGGCGGCGGATCTCTTCTTCCGACTCGGTGCCGCGCTTGCGCAGGCGGCGCTCCAGCTCGGCGAAGGTGGGGGGCATGATGAAGACGTCGACCAGGGCGTCCCGCAGGGCGGGGTCGGCGCTGCGGCGGATGCTTTCCGCGCCGTAGGCGTCGATGTCCAGGAGCATGTCGGTCCCCTCGGAAAGGTGGTCCATGACGGTCTGGCGCAGGGTGCCGTAGAAGTTTTGGTGCACCTCCGCGTATTCCAGCATTTCCCCGGCTTCCACCTTGGCCAGGAATTCCTCCCGGCTCAGGAAGTGGTAGTCCTCACCGTCCACCTCCCCCTGGCGGGGCTTGCGGGTGGTGCAGGAGACGGAGTAGGCGAAGTCCGGGGTGTGGCGCAGGTTGTCGCACAAGGTGCTCTTCCCGGTGCCGGAGGGCGCGGAGACGACGAAGAGGATGCCGTGGCGGCGGAAGATGTGTTCCTGTTCGTCTTTGCTGGATGCAATCATGGGTGCCGCGCTCGTCGCCATTTGGATTGCGAGGGATTCTTGTGCCGCGCCCGCTTTTTTTCAAGCGCGACGCGCGAAATTTTTAATCCCCGGAAAGGCCGAGGAGTTCGGCCGCCTGCTGCACGTCCTTGTCCCCCCGTCCGGAAAGGTTGACGATCAGGACGCGGCCCTGGCCGAGCTGGGGGGCCAGCTTCCGCGCGTGGGCGATGGCGTGGCTCGATTCCAGGGCGGGGATGATCCCTTCCGTCTCCGCCAGAAAGCGGAAGGCGTCCAGGGCCTCGGCGTCTCCGGCGGAATCGTATTCCACGCGGCCCTGCTCCCGCAGCCAGGCGTGTTCCGGGCCGACGGCGGCGTAGTCCAGCCCCGCCGAAACGGAGTGGGTCAGGGCGATCTGGCCGTCCTCATCCTGGAGGACGAAGGTCCGGGTCCCCTGCAGGACGCCCAGGCGGCCTCCCTGGAAGCGCGCGGCGTGGCGGCCCAGTTCCAGGGCCTCCCCGCCGGCCTCGACGCCGATGAGGCGGACGCCCGCGTCCTGGAGGAAGGGGTAGAAGATGCCGATGGCGTTGCTCCCCCCGCCGACGCAGGCGACGACGGCGTCCGGCAGGCGGCCTTCCTTTTCCAGGATCTGCGCGCGGGCCTCGTCCCCGATGACGCGCTGGAAGTCCCGGACCAGGAGCGGGTAAGGATGGGAGCCAAGGGCCGAGCCCAGGATGTAATGGGTGGTGCGGACGTTGGTCACCCAATCCCGCATCGCCTCGTTGACGGCTTCCTTGAGGGTTTTCTGCCCGGCGGTGACGGGGACGACCTTGGCCCCCAGGCAGCGCATGCGGATGACGTTGAGGGCCTGCCGCTTCATGTCGACCTCCCCCATGTAGACGACGCATTCCAGGCCGAAGCGGGCGCAGACGGTGGCGGTGGCCACGCCGTGCTGGCCGGCGCCGGTTTCCGCGATGACGCGTTTCTTCCCCATCCGCAGGGCCAGGAGGACCTGGCCCAGGGCGTTGTTGATCTTGTGCGCGCCGGTGTGGAGGAGGTCTTCCCGTTTCAGGTAGACCTTGGCCCCGCCGAGGCGCTCGGTGAGCCGTGCGGCGTGGTAGAGGGGGGACGGGCGGCCCACGTAGTCTTTAAGGAGGCCGTCCAATTCCCGGCGGAACTCGGGGTCGCGGGAGACTTTCTCGTATTCCCGGGCCAGGTCCTGCAGGGGGCCCATGAGCGTCTCGGGCACGAACATGCCGCCGAAGGAGCCGAAGTGGCCGGTGGCGTCGGGGACGGAGGTTACGGGAGTCGGCATGCGGCGATGAAACGGGCGATTTTCTGGTGGTCCTTGACGCCGGGCGAGGCCTCGACCCCGCTGGCAACGTCGACGCCGTACGGTCTCACACGTTCGATCGCCGCGCCAACATTATCGGGCGTCAGCCCGCCGGAGAGGAAGAAGGGCAGCGCCGTTTGCGCGGCGAAGGCGGGAACCAGGCCCCAGTCGAAGGTGCGGCCCGTGCCGCCGTGTTCCGGCGCGGGGGTGTCCAGGAGGAAGGCCTCGACGCCCGCCGCCTCGTAGGCTTTCACCAGGGCAGGATCGGCGGGAAGGGTCAGGGCTTTGATGATCTTCAAGGGACGGAGCGCGGCGACGGTTTCCGGGGTTTCCTTTCCATGGAGCTGGAAGTGGGTGAAGGGGAGCCGGGCGGCCAGTCCCCTCACCTCCTCCGCGGAGGGGTCGACCAGGACGGCCACGGTGGAGACGAAGGGGGGGACGGACGCCAGGAGGGCGGCGGCCTGGTCCGGGGTGACGTGGCGCTTGCTCTTGGGATAGAGGATGAAGCCGAGGGCGTCGGCCCCGGCGTCCAGGGCGGCGCGGACGTCTTCCGGCCGGGTCAGGCCGCAGATTTTCGTCCGGGTCATGGCCTCTCCAGCATGGCGACGGCCCACATGCGGCCCGTCTGCCCCTTTTCCATCCGGTAGGAGTAGTAGCGGGGCAGGTCGGCGGCGGTGTTCAGGCCGGAGTCGATATAGGTGCCGATCCCGGCGCGCGCCGCCTGGCGGCCGATCTCGGCGGCGAAATCGGTTTCATAGTGGGGCGGGCGGATGCACGGCCCAAGGAAGGCGATCATGTCCGCCGGGCGGCTGCCGGAGAGGCGGAGGGTTTCGACCAGGGCGCCGACGATGTTCTTTTCCGTCCCCTTCCGGCCGGAGTGGGCGATGGCGACGGCCCGGGCGACGGGGTCGTAGATGTAGAGGGGGCCGCAATCTGCCACCCGGATGGCGATGGCCACGCGGGGGGAAAAGGTGGCCAGGGCGTCGACGTCGGGGATGCGGTTGCCGTCTTCCCCCTTGTCATCCGCCGCGTCGACGACGCTGACGCCGCTGCCGTGGGGCTGTTCCGCCTCCACGAGGGCCTCTTCTCCCCAGCCCAGGGAGGCCAGGCCGGGACGGAGGCGGTCTTCCTCCGGCTTGGGGGAGCGGAGGGAAAAGGCGTGGCGCAGGCCGGTACGGGCCAGGGCCGGGAAGGTTTCCCAGGTAAGGGGCATGGAGCGCCGCCCCTTTAAGCTAGGCGGCGGGCGCGGCCGGATCGCGCGGCGCGCCGGTGCGGGTATAGTGGCCGATCAGCGCCTTGGAGATGCGCAGCCAGGCCTGGAGGTCTTCCTCGCTCAGGTTGCCGGCGATTTCCAGGATGATGGAGACGATGTTCGACTTGATCTTCTCGACCAGGCCGCGGCCCTTGTCGGTGATTTTCACCAGAACCTGGCGGCGGTCGGTCGGGTTGCCGAAGCGCTCGACCAAGCCGCTGGAGACGAGGCGGTCGACCAGGCCGGTGGTGGCGGGAGAGGTGTGCTCCATCAGTTCCGCCAGGCGGGACATGGTGATGCCGGAGGCCTGGCTGAGGAAGCTTAAGAGCGTGTATTGCGGGATGGAGATGTTTCCCCGGCTCACCTGCGTCGAAAGATCGACGAGGGTGGAGCGCTGGAGTTGCGTCAGCATCTCGGCCAGCTCATGAGCCATGGCCAGACGTGCGGAAGAAACAGCATCTTTTTGATTTTCGCTCATGAATTATTAGGATCGTAGCATACTCCTCGAGCAAAATCAAAAAGAAGCTGAAATTTATTTCTTACGCTTAAGCGATAATAATCAGCTATTTACTGATCTAGAAGGCTCCCGCTCAACGAGATGGGAGGTTCCAGGGAAATATCGACGGGTGCGGTTGCCCCGGAGTGGAGGATGTGGAAGAGGTAGGGCTTTTGCTCCCGCAGGTTTCCGCTGTCTCGCACGGTGCGGTAAATGTCGAGGAACGCGGCGAGCGTCGGCGTTTCCTGGCCGTTGAGGAGGAGGATGCGGTCTCCCGCCTGGAGGCCGGCCTGGGCCGCGTCGCTCTGGTCGCGGACGGCTTGGATGACGACGTGGTCGTCCTTTTCCGAAAGAAGGAGCCCTTCCAGGAGGCCGAAGGTCTCGTCGGAGACGCTCTTGCTCCCCGGTTGCTGGTAGACGACGCGCATGTCGGCCCCCTCCATGGACTGAAGGGCGGAGCGGAAGGAGGCCAGATTCGGCCACACGGTGCTGTGGGCGGTATCGAGGGTCTTTTTGAGGGCGCGGGGGATTTTCGTCTCACTATCTCCGCCGGCGGGGGAAGGCTGGATGCCGGTGCCCATGCGGTTGACCGATTCGCTGCGGTTGTCGCCGTAGTCGAAGGCGGGACGCGCTTTTTGCCCTTCCAGCTCCACGGCGGGGCGGACGTAGAAGAGGCGGATGGTGCTCCCGGCGGGGACGATGGTGTTGGGATTGACGAGGAAAGGCGCGGCGACGCGGACGCCGTCCGGAGAATCGGTCCACGGCATGGCGGTGATGAGATCCGGCGTCAGGCGGAAGCTGGCGGCGCACGCGGCGGCGGCCGCAAGGAGAAGGAGGCAAAGGGCCCTCAGCATGGACCTTCTTAAATAGGGAAATCGCCCGGGCGGGGTCAATGCGCGCTTTCGGTGTTGCCCAATCCCCCCCGTTTCGCTTCCTTTCAAGGACGCGCATGCCCGAACTTCGCCGAGATCCCTTGAGCGGACGTTGGATCGTCTTCTCCCCCGAACGCCAGCAACGGCCCCACGATTTCGCTCCCGCCCTGGGCGAGGCGCCCCGGGTCGACGCCTTCACCTGGGGGCACGAGCACCTCACGCCGCCGGAGGTCTACGCCCTCCGCCCCGTGGGCAGCCCCAACGGGCCGGGCTGGCAGGTCCGCGTGGTGCCGAACCGCTTCCCCGCCCTGCGGATCGAGGGGGACCTCTCCCCCACCGGCGTGGGCATCTACGACCAGATGAACGGCATCGGCGCCCACGAGGTCATCATCGAGACCCCCGACGCCGACCTGCCGCTGGAAGGGCAGACCATCGAGGGGATCGCCCGCGTTCTCAAGGCCTTCCGCAGCCGCATCGTGGATCTCTCCCGGGACAGCCGCTTCCGCTACATCCTGATCTTTAAGAACGTCGGCGCGCTGGCCGGGGCATCCCTCCAGCACCCGCACTCCCAGCTCATCGCCCTGCCCGTGGTGCCGCGCAACGTGCAGGAAAAGCTCGGCGCCGCCCGCGCCCATTACCACCAGAAGGAGCGGAACCTCTTCGAAGACATCCTCCGCACGGAGCAGAAGGAAGGCCTGCGGATGGTCTATGAGAACAACAGCTTCGCCCTTTTCTGCCCCTACGCCAGCCGCTTCCCCTTTGAGATGTGCCTCCTGCCGAAGCGGCAGAACCCCCACTTCCACCAGGCCACGGACGCGGAGCTGAACCTGGCTTCCGAGGCGCTGCGCGTCGGCCTCCGCCGCCTGGCTCAGGGCCTGGGCACGCCGCCTTACAACCTGATCCTGCACACGGCCCCCCTCTCCGGCCCCAGCGGCGAGGCGGACCCCTCCCTCAACGTCGAGTTCCGCTGGCATATCGAGATCCTGCCGCGCCTGACCGGCATCGCCGGGTTCGAGTTCGGCACCGGGTTCTATATCAACAGCACCCTGCCGGAAGAGGCCGCCAAGTTCCTCCGCTCCGTCGAAATTCCCCAATAGCCCCGCCAAAGCCATGAACGTCGTCCTGCTCTGGCATATGCACCAGCCCTATTACGTCAACCCGATGACCCGGGTGGCGATGATGCCGTGGGTGCGCCTCCACGCGGTGAAGGGGTATTTGGACATGATCGACCTCCTCCAGCCGCACCCGGAGGTGAAGGTGAACTTCAACTTCGCCCCCGTGCTGGTGAAGCAGATCGAGGAATTCGTCCGCGGCGAGGTGACCGACCTGTGGGAGGAGTGGAGCCGCAAGCCCGCCGAGGCCCTGGAAGACGAGGAAAAGCGCCGCATCCTGGAAAACTTCTTCAAGATCAATTGGGAGAACCTGATCCATCCCTACCCGCGCTACGCGGAGCTGCTGCAAAAGCGCGGGACCAACTGGAACGACCAGACCCTGGGCTCCGCGCTCCAAGTCTACACGGCGCAGGACTACCGCGACCTCCAGACCTGGTACAACCTTTCCTGGTGCGGCTTCTCCGCCGAGCGCCGCTTCCCCCTCCTCAAGGAGCTGAAGAAGCAGGGCGGCAACTTCACCGAGGAGCAGAAGAACGCAGTCCTGGACATCCACCGGGAAATCCTGGCCCTCATCCTCCCCCTTTACCGCCAGGCGGCGGAGGAAGGGCGGATCGAGATCACCACCACCCCGTTCTTTCACCCGATCCTGCCGCTGGTCTACGACACGAATCTGGCCCGCCGCTGCATGCCTCACGTCACGCTGCCGCCCGCCTTTTCCGCGCCGGAGGACGCCGCCGCGCAGCTCCGCCTGGCGCAGGAGCAGCACGCCCGCGTCTTCGGCAAGCCCGCGCGCGGCCTCTGGCCCTCGGAAGGGTCGATCGCGCCGGAGATCGTCCCCCTGCTCCAGCAAAACGGCATCGAGTATTTCTGCACGGACGAGGGGAACCTCTTCCGCAGCCTGGACCAGGATCCGGCGTGGCGCGGCAAGCGCGTCGACCACCTGGAGCTGTTCCAGGGCTGGCGCATCCTCCATGACGGCGCGCAGGTCAGCGCCCTTTTCCGCGAGCGGCCCCTCTCCGACTTCATCGGCTTCAACGCGGCCAAGAGCGGCGCGGTCCCCGCCGCCGACTACCTGATCCACAACCTGGAGCACCTGGCCTCCATCCGCACCGCGCCGCACCACGTGGCGCTCCTGGCCCTGGACGGGGAAAACGCCTGGGAAGCCTTTCCTGACGGCGGCGAGGAATTCCTCACCCGCTTCTACCGGGGCCTGCACGACAGCGGCTCGCTGAAGACCCTGCGCCTGGGCGACTACTTCGACGCCCATCCGCCGCAGGTGGAGATCACCCGCCTCCACACCGGCTCCTGGATCAACAGCGACTTCGACATCTGGATCGGCGATCCGGAGGAGAACAAGGGGTGGGACTGGCTGGGCCGCACCCGCGCCTTCCTGGTCCACGCGCTCTCGCAAAAGCATTTCCCGATCGAGAAGGTCGAGGCCGCGTGGTGGGAAATCTACGCCGCCGAGGGGAGCGACTGGTTCTGGTGGTACGGGCCGGACTTCACCACGGATTGCGACTTCCTCTTCGACGACCTCTTCCGCACCCACCTGCAGAACGTCTACCGCATCCTGGGCGCGGAGCCGCCGGCTTACCTAAGCGTGCCCATCTGCCTGCCCAGCGGCCCCATTCCCTACAGCCAGCCGCGCCTGCCCATCCACCCTTCCCTCTCCGGCGGGCTGGGCGGGTTTTACGACTGGGTCGGCGCGGGCGTCCTGGACCTGGAGCGCCAGCAGACCGCCATGTTCCAGTCCGACCGCATCGGGCAGAAGCTTTACTACGGCTTCGACGAGGAGTTCTTCTACCTGCGCCTGGACCTGCGGGCCAAGCCGGACCGCGTCGTCCTCCACTTCGTCAATCCCACGGAGGTCCGCATCACCGCCGAGGCCGGGCGCGAGGGCGGCCGCGCCGAGATCCCGCAGGGGGACGGCACCTTTGCCGACCTGGTGCTGCCGGAGAAGATCGAGGCCCGCTGGCGGGACTTCCTGGTCATCGCCGTGCCGCGCGCCATCCTTAATTTCTCCCCCGCCGCCGACATCGGCTTCCACGTCGACATCATGGAGGGGGAAATCGTCCGGGAACGGTACCCGGAGCGGGGCCTCATCGAGTTCCCCGCGCCCACATTGGAATTCGCGGCGGCCCAGTGGTTTATCTAGGAGCCTTATGAAGAAGAAGGTCACCCTCCTCTGGGCGGTTCATTTCCACCAGCCGCTCGGTAATTTCGGGGAGATCTTCGACAAATACGCCGCGGAGGCGTGCGCCCCGTTTCTGGCCGCGCTGGAAGAGCAGCCCTCCGTGAAGGTCTCCCTCCATTTTTCCGGCGTCCTTCTTTCATACCTCAAGGAGAAGCAGGGGGCCGTCTTCGAACGGCTGGGCCGCCTGGTCTCCCGCGGGCAGGTGGAATTGCTGGGCGGCGGCTTCTACGAGCCGATCTTCAGCCTCATTCCCCGGGAAGACGCCGAGGCGCAGCTCGGCAAGATGAGCGACTGGATCGAGGCCGAGTTCGGCGCCGCCCCGCATGGCGCGTGGCTGCCGGAGTCGGTCTGGGAACCCCACTTCGTCGAGCCTCTTTTCCGTTCCGGCTACCGCTACACGCTTTTGGAGGACTCTCTCTTCGAGGCGGCGGGTTGGAAGCGGGCGCAGCTCTTCCGCGCCTTCCGCACCAGCCACCTGAACCGGCAGATCCTCGTCTTCCCCTACAACCGCCTGTGGTCCCGCCAGATCCCCCTGGAAGGGATGCGGGAAATCAAGGCGGCCTTCACCCAGCTGGCCAACCGGCCGGAGCGGCAGATCGTCACCCTGGCCCAGAACGGCGACCGCTACGGCTTCCTCCCCTCCCTGCGGCAGGCCGTCTACGAGGGCGGCGCGCTCAGGGAGTGGCTGCGCTACCTGGCGGAGGATTCCGGCATCGAGACGGCGCGGCTGGGGGACGTCGCCCCCGTGGGGCCCTCCTGGCCGCTGGCCCTGCTGCCCGGCGGCGCGGCGGAGGACCTGGAGCCCTGCTCCATGCCCGCGCCCGTGCAGAAGGATTACGAGGCGGCCCGCAGCGAGCTATCCCGCCGGTATGACAATGACCGCTTCGTCGGCTTCTTCCGGGGCGGCGCGTGGCTTTCCTTCCTGGCAAAGTATCCGGAGGCCCGCCGCATGCACGCCAAGCTCCTGTGGCTGCGGGACCGGGTGGAGGAGCTGCCCCACGGCCACGCGCGCGACGCCGCGCGGGAGGCGCTGCTGGCGGCGCAGGACCACTCCGTCTACTGGCACGCCCGGCAGGGCGGCGTCCATGCCAACTACCTGCGTGACGCCGTCTACCAGCGGCTGATCGAGGCCGAAATCCAGCTCCACTCCCGCGACGCGAGCCACGCGCCGCGCCTTCTCCAGACCGATTACGACGGGGACGAGCAGGACGAGGTCTTCCTGCACGCCGATCTGGCGGGCCTCCTCGTCGCCCCCCATTACGGGGGCAGCGTGGGAGAGTTTTCCTTCTGGCCCACCCGCTTCAACGTGGGCAACACCTTCTCCCGCCGCGCGGAAGCCTATCATAACGGCAACCCCGCGCCGGTGCAGGATTGGTATGAGCGGAGGATCTTCCAGGACCACTTCGTCGCGCCCTACACCCAGCGGGAAAACTTTGCCCGGAACGATTTCATCGAATACGGCGACTTTGCCGACCAGCCTTACGAGATCGTCAAGACCGCCACGGAGAAGCAGGCCTGCTCCGTGACGCTGGAGCGGCAGGGCGCCCTCTACGTCCACGGGGACCGCCGCCCCCTCACCTGCCGCAAGACCCTGTGGCTGGAGAATCCCGGGCGGCTGACCGTGGACTACGTCCTGCTGAACACCGGCACGCTGCCGACCGATGTCCTCTTCGTCCCGGAGGTCAACTACACCTGCCTCTCCGGCGACGGGCCGGAGCGATTCTTCCAGCTGGAAGGCGGCGAGGAGGAGCCATGCAGCCGGGAGCTGGGAATGGACAAGGTGTCCGGCTGGCGGATCGTCGACCGCACCCGCCGCCTGGAATGGCGGTGGAAGATCTCCCCGGAAGCCCGGCTCTGGCACCATCCGGTCTATACCCTCACCCCGGCTGCGCCTGAAATGGAGCCGCACTACCAAGGCTCCGCCATCCAGATCGTCTGGCCGCTGCAGCTCGCCGCGGGCGGCGAGGCGCGCTTCCGCATCGTTTGCGAAATGGCCGAATTACAGGGTTGATGCGACTAGGAATTGTTGTATAGATGTCTCCACTTTATATGAAAAAAGCCCTCGCCCCCCTCCTTCCGGTTGTCCTGGCCGTGACGTTGGCCGCTTGCTCCTCCACCGATAAGTCCAACGTCAAGTATGAGGACATGGGGGCGACGCCGACGAATTCCCAGCCCCAGCCCGCCAACGACCAGGCTGCCTCCGCCACCAACGTGCCGACGCCTCCTCCGGCGCCGACCAACGCCCCGGCCTGGACCCCGAACGCGCCGAACAATTCCGCCACCGCGACCGCTCCCGCGACCAACTACCCGCTGGGCATCGTTGTCCCCGGCAAGAAGGGCTTCGTCCGCAGCCCCTACGCCGAGCACGCCGGCCTCGTCGACGTGCAGGGCTTCCCCTCCGGCACGCAGGTCAAGTGCCCCTACACGGGCAAGATCTTCATCGTTCCCTAGTCCTACGGGGGTACGCAAAAAGCGCCGAGGGGTTTTTCCCCCTCGGCGCTTTTTTTTGTGCCGATTGCGCGGTTACCCGCGGTAATGGCGGAAGTTCTCGGCGGAGCCGTCGGTCTTGTCCAGCGCGGCCCGGCTGGCGCGGGTCTCGATCTCCCGCAGGGCGGCCAGGAATTCCTTGCGGGTGGGCTTCTCCCCGGCGTGGGCGGCGGCGATGTCCGCCTTTTCGATCCGTTTGGCCAGCGAGTAATCAAGCTGATTGACCAGGGCGACGGCGGGAGAGTGGCGGGCCTTGCGGAAAAGGGTTTCCCGCTCCTCGGCGGTCAGGGTTTTGGCCAGCTTCTCCGCGTAGTGCTGGATCGAGCCGGCGGCGATTTGGCCGTAAAGCTCCTGCATGGAGGAGATTTCCTCCGCCGAGTAGCCCTGCGTCTTCCAAGTGGGATCAGGCTTTTGTTGCCACGCGTATTCGAAGGCGACGCCGCCCAGAGCCAGCTTACCCTTAAAGCTGTCCGGTTTCGCGGCCGTGTGTTCCATCTGCTCGGAAATGATGCCCATATACCCCTATAATTCGGCTATTCGAGCAGGTCCTGCATCGAATCGTCGAAGACCATGTTGTGCAGCACCCAGGTCTTCTCCGCCTTGTAGAAGATGAAGCGCCAGCGCAGGGGCGCCACGGCTTGATAGGAGAGGTAGGTGGCCACCAGGAGGCGGGAGCCGATTTCCCGCGTGTCGTAGAGCTCGTAGTCGGTCATCTTTCCGTAGACGGAAAAGGCCTGCTGGGTCTTTTGGACGAAGGTGTCCAGGTCGTCCTCATGGTTCACCAGGTGGGAGCCGGTGAGGAAGGCGCTGTAGGCCTTGCGCACTTCGCTCTGCTCCAGGCCTTTGAAGAAGGCGTCGACCGGCCCGGCGATTTCCGCCGGGGGCGCGACGGCGTGGGGCTCGCGCGGAATCGGCTTGGGAGCGTTGTCGTGGGGCCGGGGCGTCGGGGCGGTCTGGGCCAGGGCGGAGCCGCCCAGGAAGAGGGCCAGGAGCAGGCTAAAGTAGGGCGCGCAGGCGCTCTTTGGCGCGGGTGCGTAGCGGGGTACCGTGGGCGAAGGTGACGAGGGTGAATTCATGATGGTCGAGGAGGTTCTTGAGCGAAGCGCGGGCCTCGGCTTCGTTCCAGCAGTATTTTTTGGGCAGCAGCTCGGGGCCGTCACTGCCCACGTTGATGACGGCGTCTCCCATTAGGAGCCAGCCCTGGGGGGTGAGGAAGGCGGTCTCACCCCGGGTGGCTCCCGGAATGGAAATGGGAAGGATGCCGTGGACCGGCTCCCCGGCGAAGGCGTGGTCCGGGACGACTTCCAGGTCCTCCGCCTCGGCGGGAGCCCAGATGGGAACGCTGAGTTTCTTCCGCCAGGCGTCGGCGTGGCGGGCGTGGTTCCCGTTGGTCAGGAAGATCGCGGCGGCTTTTTCCCCGGCGAAGGCCTCCTCCGCCAGCGGGATGGGATCGATCAGGACCCAGCCGTCCGGCGTCAGGCAGGCGGCGCAGCAGAGGTCGGTCTTCACCTTGGGCTCATAGGCGGCCCAATGGCGCAGGCCGGGAACGACCTCCTGGAAGGAATCAGCGGCGGCGCTCATGCCACGGCCAGCTCCTCGACGGAGGGGCAGGTGCAGACCAGGTTGCGGTCGCCGTAGACGTTGTCGACCCGGCCGACGGGCGGCCAGACCTTGTGCTCGCGGACGGCGGCGCTGGGGAAGGCGGCTTCCTCCCGGCTGTAGGGCCGGTCCCATGCCTCCGCCGTGACGACGTGGGCGGTGTGCGGGGCGTGCTTGAGGGGATTGCTCTCGAGGTTGCCGGAGGCCTCCGCCGCTTCCATCTCCGCGTGGATGGAGATCATGGCGTCGCAGAAGCGGTCCAGCTCGGCCTTCGACTCGCTCTCCGTCGGCTCGATCATGAGGGTGCCCGGGACGGGCCACGACATGGTGGGCGCGTGGAAGCCGTAATCGATCAGCCGCTTGGCCACGTCCTCCACCTCGAACCCGGCGCGCTTCTTCCACGGGCGGAGGTCGACGATGCACTCGTGGGCCACCAGGCCGCCCTTCCCCTTGTAGAGGACGGGGAAGTAGGGATCGAGGCGGCGGGCGACGTAGTTGGCGTTAAGGAGGGCCAGCTCCGTGGACTGGCGGAGGCCTTCGGCCCCCAGCATGGCGATGTAGGCCCAGGAGATGACCAGGATGGAGGCGCTGCCCCACGGCGCGGCGGAGACGGCGCCCGCGCCGGAGAGCCCGGCGACCTTGTGCCCCGGCAGGAAGGGAGCCAGGTGCTTGGCCACGCCGATGGGGCCGACGCCCGGGCCGCCGCCGCCGTGCGGGATGCAGAAGGTCTTGTGGAGGTTCAGGTGGCAGACGTCCGCGCCGATGTCGCCCGGGCGGCAGAGGCCGACCTGGGCGTTCATGTTCGCCCCGTCCATGTAGACCTGGCCGCCCGCCTCGTGGACCAGGCGGCAGATCTCGTCGATGCCGTCCTCGAAGACGCCGTGGGTGGAGGGATAGGTGACCATGAGGACGCCGAGGGAATCGCGGTGGGCGGCGATCTTCGCCTTCAGGTCGGCCACGTCGATGTCCCCGCCCGGCTCGCACTGGACGGCGACGACGCGGAAGCCCGCCATGGCCGCGCTGGCCGGGTTGGTGCCGTGGGCGGAAACGGGAATCAGGCAGACGTCCCGCCCCTTTTCGCCCCGGCTGGCGTAGTAGTCCCGCACGGCGATGAGCCCGGCGTATTCCCCCTGGGAGCCTGCGTTCGGCTGAAGGGAAACGGCGGGGAAGCCGGTGATCTCGCCCAGCCACTTTTCCAGCTGGGAGAAGAGTTCGGCGTACCCGGCGGCCTGCGCGCGCGGGGCGAAGGGATGGAGCCTGCCGAACTCGGGCCACGTCACGGGGATCATCTCCGTGGTGGCGTTGAGCTTCATCGTGCAGGAGCCCAGCGGGATCATGGAGGTGGCCAGGGAAAAGTCCTTCATCTCCAGCCGCCGCAGGTAGCGGAGCATCTCCGTCTCCGTGTGGTATTTCCTAAAGACGGGATGCGTCAGGATTTCCCCTTCGCGGGCCAAACCTTCCGGCAGGGACGGATCGACTTCCGCCTTCAATTCGGAGGTCTTGGGCGCCTTGAGGCCCGCAGGCGTCAGGATTTCGAGCAATTCATCGACATCGGCCTCGGTCGTCGTCTCGTCCAGGGCGATACGGACGGTCGAACCGCTTTTGTGCAGGTTGATCTGGCGCTCCAAAGCCCGGGCGTAGACAGCCTGGGGCGTTTCCCCGTTGAGGATGATTTGGACGGTATCGAAGAACTTCCAATTCATTTCCTCAGGGTCGCCCTTTAAGCCGATGGAGTGGCCCAGCCGCCGTGCTCCCTCCGCCAACATTTTGGCAAAATGATGAATGCGGGTGGCGATGCGGCGCAGCCCCGCCGGGCCGTGATAGACGGCGTAGCTGGAAGCCATGTTCGCCAGAAGGGCTTGGGCGGTGCAGATGTTGCTCGTCGCCTTGTCGCGGCGGATGTGCTGCTCGCGCGTTTGTAGGGCCAGACGGAGGGCGGGATTACCCTGCGCGTCCTTGGAAACGCCGATGAGGCGGCCCGGCATCGACCGCTTGTAAGCCTCCCGCGTGGCAAAGAAGGCGGCGTGCGGCCCGCCGTAGCCCATCGGGACGCCGAAGCGCTGGGCGCTGCCCACCACGACGTCCGCCCCGAACTGGCCTGGGGGCATCAATACCGTCAGCGCCAGGAGATCGGCCGCGACGATGGAAACAATCCCCTTTTCCTTCGCCTTGGAGAACAAGCTGGAATAGTTCCAAATCCTCCCCTCGGTGCGCGGATACTGAACGATCAGGCCGAAGAACGTTTCATCAAATTGCTTATGCAGGGCACCGTCGATGCCCACGACGATTTCGATGCCCAGAGGCTCGGCGCGGGTGCGGAGGACTTCGATGGTCTGGGGAAAACATCCGCCCGCCACGAGGAACTTTACCGCACCAGTGTTGGGGCTGACGGCGTGGGCCAGCGCCATCGCCTCGGCGGCGGCGGTCGCCTCGTCCAGGAGGGAGGCGTTGGCGATTTCCATGCCGGTCAGGTCGGTGACCATGGTCTGGAAGTTGAGGAGCGCCTCCAGGCGGCCCTGGGAGATCTCCGCCTGGTAGGGGGTGTAGGAGGTGTACCAGGCCGGATTCTCCAGGATGTTGCGGAGGATGACGGGCGGGGTGACGCAGTCGTAGTAGCCGGTGCCCAGGTAGGAGCGGAAGACGCGGTTCTTTCCCGCGATGGCGCGGAGCTTTTCCAGGGCCTCCCCTTCCCCGACCGGCGCGGGCAGGTCGAGGGGGCGGCGCAGGCGGATGGCGGCGGGCACCGCCGCGTCGGCCAGGGCGTCTAGCGAAGGCTGGCCGACGGCCGCCAGCATGGCGGCGACTTCCTCCTGCCCGGAGCCGAGGTGGCGCGGGAGGAGCGGATCGGGGAGCGCGTTGCTCATCGTGTGGCCTAGGACTGGGCGGCCAGGGCGTCGTAGGCGGCCGCGTCGTGGAGGGCGGCGGCCTGGGCGGGATCGGCCACGCGGACCTTGAAGAGCCAGCCCTTGCCGTAGGGGTCGGTGTTGACCAGGGCGGGCTCGGCGGCCAGGGCCTCGTTGACTTCGACGATCTCCCCGTCGACCGGGCTGTAGATGTCGGAGGCGGCCTTGACCGACTCGACGACGGCGACGGCTTCCTTCGCCTTCACCTGGCGGCCGATTTTCGGCGCCTCGTAGAAGACGACGTCGGAGAGGGCGTTCTGGGCGTGGTCGGTGATGCCGACGCGGCCCGTTTCAGGGTCGAGCCATTCATGGGAGGCGGCGTAGCGGAGATTGGCGGGAGTGCTCATGATTGTTTTTTGTAGAAGGGTTTGGGGACGACTTCGACGGGCAGGCGGCGGCCCCGGACCTCGACGTCGAGACGGGTGCCCGCGGCGGCGGAGCCCGCCTCCACGTAGCCCAGGGCGATGCCGTGGCCGAGCGTGGGGGAAAGGGTGCCGCTGGTTACCTCGCCGACCGGGCGGTCGCCGTCGAGGATCGGGTAGTGGGAGCGGGGCGGGGCGCCTTTTTCCAGGGGCTTGAGGGCGACGAGGCGGCGCTGGACGCCGCTGGCCTTTTGCTCCTTGAGGACGGCCTTGCCGGGGAACTCGGCCTCTTTCCCGAGGGCGACGAAGAAGCCGAGCCCCGCTTCCAGCGGGGTGTGGTCCGGGGAAAGGTCCTGGCCGTTGAGCGGATAGCAGGCCTCCAGGCGGAGCGTGTCCCGGCTGCCCAGGCCGCATGGTTGCAGGCCGTGGGTCGTGCCGACTTCGAACAAGGCTTCCCACAACGCCTCGGCGGAAGCGGCGGGAACGAAAAGCTCAAAGCCGTCCTCCCCGGTGTAGCCGGTGCGGGCGATTTCAAGGGGGACGCCGTTCCAAATCGTCGAAACGATCCGGTTCCGCGCGGGCAGGGCCAGGCCGGGCAGGAGCGCCCCGGCGATTTCCGCCGCCTTCGGTCCCTGCAGGGCGACGGCGCCCACGGCGTCGCTCTCATCCTGGAAGGAAACGCCCTGCGGCAGGTGGGAGGCGATCCAGGTGCGGTCTTCCTCGATCTTCGCCGCGTTGACGACCAGAAGGTAGCCTTCCTCCCCGGTGCGGTAGACAAGGAGATCGTCGATGACGCCGCCGCGCTCGTTCGGCAGGAGGGTGTATTGCCCCTCGCCGACGGCCAGCTTAGCCACGTCGTTCGTCAGGAGCTGGTCCAGCGCCGCGCCCGCGCCGGGGCCCGCGACGCGGAATTCCCCCATGTGGGCGATGTCGAAGAGGCCCGCCTTCGTGCGGACGGCCTGGTGTTCGTCCAGGATGCTGGAATAGAAGACCGGCATTTCCCAGCCGCCGAACTCGACCATCCGCGCCCCGCGGCGCAGGTGGGCCTGGTGGAGAGGAGTGTGGCGCATCGCTAGACGACCTTGAAGGGGGAGACGAAGAGGGTGTCGCCGAATTCCGCCTTGAACCGCTCCGCCAGGGCGGCCGCGTCGGCCCCGGGCTTGAGGAGGGCGAAGACCGAGCTGCCGCTGCCGCTCATGAGGGCGGCGCGGGATTCCGGCTGGCTGGCGAGCCAGGCCTTGGCCGTGGGGAGCCAGAGGTGCTTGCCGAAGACGGGCGGCTCCAAGTCGTTCCGCAGGGGGCCGAACTCGAAGGCCGGGCCCTCCTCCCCTTTCTTCGGGGCGGCCGCGTAGGCCTGGTAGGCCCAGGGCGTCGAGACGCCGAAGCCGGGGTGGACCAGGAGGCCTTCGTAGGAATCCTTCAGGACGCAGGGCTCGATGATCTCTCCCCGGCCTTTGCAGACGGCGGGTTTCTTATAGATGAAGAAGGGGACGTCGCTCCCCAGGGTGGCGGCCAGGGCGGCCAGGTCCTCGTCGGACGCGGCGGCGCCGGTCAGCTGCCGCAGGGCCAGGAGGGTGTGGGCGGCGTCGCTGCTGCCGCCGCCGAGGCCCGCGCCGATGGGGGTCTTCTTTTCCAGGTGGATGCGGACGCCTTCCTTCACTCCGTATTTTTCGAGGAAGAGGGCGGCGGCCCGGTAAACCAGGTTGGACTTGTCGGCGGCCAGGTCGGCCCGGTCGCAGGTCAGCTCGATGCCGGGCCGCTCCGTCAGGGCGACGTGGAGGACGTCCCCCACGGAAATGGGGACCATGAGGGTCTCCAATTCGTGGAAGCCATCGGGCCGTTTTCCGACAATGTGCAAATAGAGGTTGATCTTCGCGGGTGCGAAGACTTCAATTTTTCGTTCGTTCATGACCACCGATTCCATCATCGTAGCGCTCGATTTTGACGAGGCCGATCAGGCTCTCCTCCTGGTGCGACAAATCAAGGATTATCTCTCCTGCTTCAAAGTCGGCAGCCAGCTTTTCACCCGGGAAGGCCCCGCCTTCATCGAGAAGCTGCGGGCTCTGGGGGTGGACGTCTTCCTGGATCTGAAGTTCCACGACATCCCGGAAACGGTGCGAAAGGCCGTGCGGGCCGCCGCCGCCCTCGACCTCAAGTTTTTGACCATCCACGCCTCCGGCGGCCGGGCCATGATGGAATCCGCCCTGGAAGGGGCCCGGGGCACCCGGACGACCGTCCTGGGCGTCACCGTCCTGACCAGCCTGGAAGACGCCGCCCTGGCGGAGATCGGATACCGGCAGACCGCCCGGGAGCAGGTCGTCCACCTGGCGAAGCTGGCCCGCGCCTCCGGCCTGGGCGGGCTGGTCTGTTCCCCCCTGGAAATCGAGCCCCTGCGCGAGGCGCTGGGTTCTGAAATGAAGCTCGTCACCCCCGGCATCCGGGGCGCCGCCGACGCGGCGGGCGACCAGCGGCGGACGCTCTCCGCCGCGGAAGCCCTCCGGCGCGGGGCGGACCACCTCGTCGTCGGCCGGCCGATCACCGCCGCGCCCGATCCGGTGGCCGCCGCCCTGGGCATTCTGAAAGAGATCGGCCGCTTGTGAGGCTCAATCCTTCGCAGGTATCCGTCGTCGCGGCGCGGGAGCCGCGCATCCTGGTCCTGGCGGGCGCGGGCACGGGAAAGACCGCGACCAGCGTCCACTGGGTCGCCGACCTGATCCGGGGCGGCGCCAAGCGGAGCGAGATCCTGATGATCACCTTCACCCGCAAGGCCGCGCAGGAGATGGCCCAGCGGATCGAGGGGCTCATCTCCGGGATTCCGCGCAAATCGGCCAAGGACCGCCTGACCGTGGGCACCTATCACGCCGTGGCCAGCCTGCTGCTGCGGCAGGAGGGAAAGAAATTCGGCATGGTGAACAACGAGTTCACCACCCTGGACGAGTCGGAGTGCCAGTCGATTTGGAAGTCGGCCCTCAAGCAGTGCGGCCTCACCAGCAAGTCGGCCCTCTTTGTGCCAAACCGGCTCCAGCAGATGCTCTCCCTCTGCCGGAACACGGGGGAGTCAATGGACGCCGCGCTGGAGGCGGCCTTCGCCAAGCATGCCAAGACCCTCCGCCGCGTCGTGGCCACCTACGAGGAGCTGAAAAAGGCGGCCAACGTGGTCGACTACGATGATCTCCTGGTCCTTTGGCTCGACCGGATGCGGCGGGACCCGGAATACGCCGCCAAGCTGCGCAAGCAGTGGCCCTACGTCCTGGTCGACGAGATGCAGGACAACAACCGGCTGAACCAGGCCCTCCTCGACGCCCTCGACCCGCAGACGCTCCTTGTCGTCGGCGACGCCAACCAGTCGATCTACGGCTTCCGCGGCTCCGATTCCCGCCTGATCGGTGAGTTTTCCTCCAAGCGGACGGGGACCGCCATCTACAAGCTGGAGAGCAATTACCGGAGCGGCCAGGGCATCCTGGACCTGGCCAACGCCGTCGTCGCCGGAACGCCCTCCGCCCTCACCCTGCAGAGCGCCCGGGACATCGAGGCGGAGATCTCCTACCACTGTTACGGCGGTCCCGCGCAGGAGGCGGCGGGCGTCATCGGCTGGCTCCAGCTGCGCCACGCCGGGGGGCGCAAGCCGTGCGAGAGCGCCGTGCTGGCCCGCTCCTCCAAGGCCCTGACGGAATTGGAGGTCTCCCTCAACGCCCACCGGATCCGTTACAAGAAATACGGCGGCCAGACCATTGCCGACGCGGCGGAGGTGAAGGACTTCATCAGCTTCCTGCGCCTCTCCCATAACGGGCACGACAAGATCGCCCTTCTGCGCGCGCTCATGCAGTTCCCCGGCATCGGGGAAGGGACGGCGGCCCAGGTCATCGCCAACCATCAGGACCGGGACAGCCTCTTCGCCGACGACTTCTGGCCGAAGCCCGCGCAGGAGTTGCCGCAGTGGATCGAGCACCTGCGGGCCGCCCCCACCCTGCACGAGAAGGGCGTCTACCTGGAGGAGAAGATCAAGCCCCTCATCCAGGCCAATTACCCGAAGGACGCGGAGGAGCGCCTGGGCACGCTGCGCGCGCTGGTCACCTCCCTGGAAGCGCTCCAGACGCCGCTGGCCGACTTCCTGGACGGCTTTGCCCTGAGCCGCCAGACGAACGATTTCCACCCGGACGACGCGATCATCCTCTCCACCATCCATTCCTCCAAGGGATTGGAATGGGACGGCGTCTGCCTGATCGGCGCGGGAAGCTGCCAGATCCCGCATCCCCGTTCCCTGGATTCGGGGGATATCGAGGAGGAGCGGCGGCTCTTCTACGTTGCCGTCACGCGGGCGCGGCGGGAACTCCTGCTCACCTTCCCTGCCGCCACGGATCGCGGCCAGACCCAGCGCCCCTGCCCCTTCATCCCGGACGGGACGAAGTGGAAATTCTTCACGGGGGTTTGACCCGCTATTGGACGTGCTGGCGGAGGAGCCCCTCCGGCCGCCAGAGGGGGAGATCCAGCCGGGCCATGCCGGAACCGTCGATGCGGCGCTCCCCGGCGGAGAAGGCGTGGCGCTGGTCGTTTACCTCCTGGGCCACGATGCGGCCGGGGCGCTCCAGGACGGCGCCGTTCCCGGCGAAGACATCCAGCAGCTCCACGCCCGCCCCGCGGGCCTGGGCGCCTTCCTTCAGGCCGGACTTGAAAACCTTCGCCCCATCCAGCACGGCGGCGCCTCCGTCCACCACGGAGGCGTTCACCTCGGAACCCCGGCCCGCCACGCGGGAATCGGTGACCTTGGAGTAAACGATGGACGCACCGTCCTCGATCGTGGAGGAGATGGCGTCGGAGGCGTGAATGCGGGCGTGGCGCACCGTGGAGTCGGCCAGGTGGGAGGTCCGCCGCAAGCCGCCAAAGACGGTCGATTCCTCGATCTCCACGCGGCCCGCCGTCTCCACCTTTCCGCCCACGGTGGAAAGGCCGGTCACGCGCGTCCCGGCGCCCAGGCGCACGCCCGGCCCGTAGACGACGGCTTCCGACCCCAGGAACGCGTCCGGGTGGACGGCGGCGTCATCCCGGACCAGGCCGCCGAGGGAGCCATCCCGGTTCGCGTGGCGGCGCCAGCGCTGGGGGGATCCGGCGGGTTCCCCGGAGAGGGATGCCACGCGTTCTTCGACTTCGGAGAAATGCATCGGGCTCTTAGGGATAGGGCATCCGGGATGCGGCGGCTTTCTTCCCCTTGTTCTCACTTGGTCCGGGGTTGCGCTCTATTTTTCCGGTCGATTATTTCGGAAAATAGCCGAATTTATTGGTATGGGCATGATGCCGCAAACCATCGAGGACCTCTCGAAATGGAACCGGGCCAGCCGCTTGGCGGAGGACCTTGTTTCCGCGCGCGCCAAGCTTCCTTCCAACGTCTTCAAATGGACGCCTCCCCTCCCGCAGGCAAAAAAGAAGGACTCCTCCCCACCTAAGTAGAAACCCCCGATTTCCCTCCCCTGGCATTACGGGGTATGCCTTCTGCTTAAATGAGCTTTGAAGGCATTTGCGGCGTCTTCTCACGCGGCAGGTGCTGGAGCGAAGAGAGGAGGTTTCCATGTCGATCGACAAGGAGTTGAAAGGGTCCATCCACGAAACGCGACCCCATAGACTCAAAGGCGCCGCCCATCATCTTTGTGAACAAGCCTGGGGGGCCGTCAACGAAAGCCGCAAGGTCATCTATCACACGCTGAAGCTGCCGGAGCCAAAGTCCCTGCCCTTCCCCGCCAGCGGGCCGGAGCAGGGCATTCTCCTCCAGCTCCTCTACGAAAAATATGTCGGGGACGAGATCACCTCTTGGTCTTGTGAAATCTGGAAGGCGGCGACTCTCCAGGCGCATCCCAAATATCTGGAGCACCTCCTGCTGGCCGCCACGTCCTATGAGTGCGCCAATCCCCGGGCGGCTTCCGTGCTGCTGGACACCTACCGGGATACGGAGGAGTTCAAGGAGCGCTTCCTCTTTCACGTCGATCACTTCATCAGCGCCATCGCCCTTTCTCCGGCTGGGCGCGTGATGTATGACGGGTTCACCCACCTGGATCTGGAGAAAAAGCCGCAGGCCGAGCGCGCCGGACGGCGCAAAAAGGCGGAAAAGGCTGATTGAACCGCCGGGCCGGGTATCTCATAGTACCCGGCCCATGCTCGAACTTCTTCAGGAAAAGCTCGCCGGCGTCTTCAAGAGCCTGCGCGGTTACGGAAAGCTTTCCGAAAGCAACGTCTCCGACGCCGTGCGGGAGATCCGCATGGCCCTGCTGGCCGCCGACGTCCACTTCCAGGTGGCCAAGGACCTGTGCGAGGAGGTCAAGCGCCGCGCCATGGGGGAGGAAGTCCTCCGCAGCATCCAGCCGGGCCAGCAGTTCGTTAAGATTTTCCATGACGCCCTGGTCGACCTTTTTGCCGAAGGCGCGGGGGAAATGGCCTCCGAGCGGCCTCTCCGGCTCCTCCTCTGCGGCCTGAACGGCTCCGGCAAGACGACCACCGCGGCCAAGCTCGGCCTGTGGTTCAAGCGTCAGCGCCAGTCCGTCGCCCTCGTCGCCGGAGACATGACCCGGCCCGCCGCCGTCCAGCAGCTTCAGATCCTGGGCCGCTCCCTGGACATTCCCGTCTACGCCTGGACGGAGGAGAAAGACCCCGTCCGCATCGTCTCCCTGGCCCGCGCCCAGGCGGAAAAGGACGGCGTCCAGGTCCTCCTGTTCGACGCCGCCGGCCGCCTCGACCTGGACGAGGGGTTGCTCCAGGAACTCCAAGCCGTCGCCGCCGCCCTGGAACCGCAGGAAACCCTCCTGGTCGCCGACGCCGCCACCGGCCAGAGCGCGGTAAAGGTGGCCCAGGCCTTCAAGGAGCGGGTCCCCCTCACCGGCATCGTCCTGAGCAAGTTCGACGGCGACGCCCGGGGCGGCGCCGCCCTGTCCATGCAGCGGACCACCGGCTGCCCGGTCAAATTTCTGGGTACGGGGGAAAAGCCGGACGGATTGGAGGTTTTCGACCCCAGCCGCCTGGTCAGCCGCCTTTTGGGGATGGGGGACGTTGTCGGCCTGGTGGAGAAGGCCCAGGAGGCCTTCGACGCCGAGTCGGCCGCCAAGATGGAGGAGAAAATCCGGAAGAACACCCTGGACCTCCAGGACTTCGTCGACCAGATGAAGATGCTCCGGAAACTGGGGCCCCTGGAGAATTTGCTTGGCATGATCCCCGGCTTTCCTAAGATGTCGGGTTCCGGTCTGGACGAGAAGCGTCTGGGGCGTGTGGAGGCGATGATCCTCTCCATGACGCCGCAGGAACGACGCAAGCCGGATATCCTCAACGCGAGGCGCCGACAGCGCATCGCCCAGGGCAGCGGGACCTCCGTGACGGAGCTAAACGACCTGCTGCGCCGGTTCGAGGAGATGAAGAAAATGATGAGCCGCCTGGCCCAGGGCGGCGGGCCGGCTCAGTTGCTGGCCAAGATGAAGGGCATGCGCGGTTAAAGAAGGATCATCAAAAAACAGAGACAATTATATGGCAGTGGCAATTCGTATGCGGCGTGAAGGGACCTCCAACCGTCCTTATTACCGGATCGTGGTCGCCGATCAGCGCAGCCCGCGCGACGGCAAGTTCATCGAGCAGGTCGGCACCTACGACCCTAAGAAGAAAGAAGACACCAGCACGCTGAAGCTGGAGCGCATCGAGCATTGGATCAAGAACGGCGCCCGCCCCAGCGAGACCGTCGCCAGCTTCATCAAGAAGGCTCGCAAGGCGGCTCCTGCCGCGGCCTAAGCGGCTTTCCACGGGATTCGGACGGGGCGTTGGGCTGATAACAGGTCATGCGCTACTTCCTTGAGCTGGTCCTCCAGCGCCTCGTCGACCATCCCGAAGAGATCGACGTGCGGCAGGTCGACGGCGACCGGCACGTCGCCTTCCACGTCTCCGTCCATCCTGACGACGTGGGCAAGGTGATCGGCAAAAGCGGCCGCACCATCAACGCCATTCGCGGCGTTCTCAACGCCGTCGCCGCCCGCCAGGACCAGCGGGTCTCCGTCGAGCTTTTCGACAACGCGGCCGCCTGACCGGCGCCGCCATTTTTCCTTCCTCTCCGCGGCAGCGCCATGCGGATCGACGTCATCACCCTTTTCCCCGCCATGATCGAGGCGGTCGCCCGGGAAACCATCCTGGGCCGCGCCCAAAAGGGCGGACGGACGGAAATCGTCGCCCATCAATTACGGGACTACGCCACGGACAAGCACCGCACCGTGGACGACCGCCCCTACGGCGGCGGTCCCGGCATGGTCCTGCGGTGCGACGTGATGGCCTCCGCCCTCCAGGACGTCCAGGGCAAGGCTCCCGCCCCCGGCCGCGTCATTCTCCTTTCCCCCGGTGGCCGCACCCTGACCCAGGAAGTGGCCCGGGAACTTTCCGCCCATCCCCGGCTGGTTTTCCTCTCCGGCCACTATGAGGGGGTGGACCAGCGCGTCGCCGATCACCTGGTGGACGAGGAACTGAGCATCGGCGATTACGTCCTGACCAACGGCACCCTGGCCGCCCTGGTGGTCATCGACGCCGTCGTCCGCCTTTTGCCGGGCGTCCTGGGCAATGAGGCCTCCGCCGGGAGCGATTCCTTTTCCGAAGGGCTCCTGGAAGGCCCCCAGTATACCCGCCCGCCGGAGTTCAACGGCTGGAAGGTGCCGGAGATCCTCCTTTCCGGCCACCACGGCCAGATCGAAGCCTGGCGGAAAGGCCTGGCGGAGGAAAAAACGGCCCTTCGCCGGAAAAAGAGCGAATAAGAGTGGCAAAAGCCCGCGAAAGGTGTAGAAAACCCCTTCCAAATTTTAAGGAAAGTCCCCGGAGAACGTCATGAAATTAATCGAAAAGATCGAGAGCGAACAGTTCAAGCAGCTCGCCAGCTTCAAAATCGGCGACACCGTGAAGGTGCACACCCGCGTCCGTGAGAACGAGAAGGAGCGCACCCAGATTTTCGCCGGCGTCGTCATCGCCCGCAAGGGACGCGGCCTGAACGCGAACTTCACCGTCCGCCGCATCAGCTACGGCGAGGGCGTCGAGCGCGTTTTCCCCGTCCACTCTCCCCGCATCGAGAAGATCGAAGTGCAGAAGTCCGGCACGGTCCGCCGCGCCAAGCTCTTCTACCTCCGCGGTCTCAAGGGTAAGAACGCTCTCGCCGTTTAATCCCCATGGCAGGCTTCGAGCCTGATCTGTTTCCGAAAGTGGCGCGTGCCGGAAGGCCGCGCCGTTTTCATTTTGAGCTGACCCTTCGCGACGCGGGCTACCGGTGCGTCGCCGGAGTTGACGAGGCGGGGCGGGGCCCGCTGGCCGGGCCCGTGGTGGCCGCCGCCGTCGTCCTTCCCATCAATTTCCGCCATCCCTGGCTGGCCGATTCCAAGACCTTGGACGCCGCCAAGCGGGCCGCCGTGGCGGAAAAGCTGATGTCCCATCCGGACGTCCTCTACGCCGTGGCGGAGGCCAGCGTGGAGGAGATCGACACGCTCAACATCCTGCGCGCCTCCCTCCTGGCCATGAGCCGCGCCGTGGGCGCGCTCAAGCAGCAGCCGGACTACGTCCTGGTGGACGGGCGGGACTATCCGCCGGTAAAGCTCCCGGCAAAGGCCGTCATCGACGGCGACCGGAAGGTGCCCTCCATCTCCGCCGCCTCGATCCTTGCCAAGGAAAACCGGGATGCGACGATGGCCGCGTGGGCCAAGGTCCACCCCGAATATGGATTCGACGTGCACAAAGGATACGCCACCGCCCAGCACCGGAAGGCGCTGGCCGTTCACGGCCCTTGCCCGATCCATCGCCGCTCGTTTGCTCCCCTGCGACCGCCGGAGAGCGCCCTCCTTTGAGACGTCCCGCCAGGCGGGACGCTATGGGGAGCGCGTCGCCGCGCGGTTCCTGAAGCGGCAGGGCTACAAGCTGCTGCTGGAAAACGTCGCCATTGGCCGGGGGGAGATCGACCTGGTCTGCCGGGAGGGGGACGTCCTGGCCTTCGTCGAGGTAAAGACCCGGGCCGATTCCCGCTACGGCGAGCCGAGCCAGGCCGTCGACGCCCAAAAGCGGGCCAAGCTGGTCCGCGCCGCGCAGTTCTATCTCCAGGAACTGCGGAACCCGGAGATCCTCTACCGCTTCGACATCGCGGAGGTCTTCCTCTCCGCGGGGCAGGTCCCGTCCTGCCGCCTGATCCGGGACGCCTTCGGCGTCCAACCTCGATCCTAGCCCCAGCGGGCGGACAGGTAGGCGGTCAGCGCCGCCTTGAATTCCGCCACACCCTCTTTCCGCCTCGCGGCGGGCATCTCCCGGCAGAAACGGCCCAGGGCCTTAAGCATGTAGAGCACCGTGGCGGCCACGGCGGCGGCCTCCGCCTTGGACGCTTTCCGGCGCCGCAGGAGGATCGTCTCCAGCCGTTTCAAGAGGAGGGAGCGGATCTCCGGCACCGGCGGGAGCTTGGCGTCCTCCATCATGGCCAGGAAGGCGGGATTGTTGAGGGATTGCATGCGCCGTTCCACGACCTCGTCCACCAGCCTGTCCAGCGGGCCGCTGACGACGTCCGCCTCGATCGCCGCCCAGGCCGCCTCAAAGGCGCGGGCGTAGCGCCAGACCAGCCCCAGGGCGATGGCTTCCTTGTTCGGAAAGAACTGGTAGAGGGAGCCGATGGAGGCGCCGGCCTCCCGGGCGATGTCGCTGGCCGTGGCCTTTTGGTAGCCGTCCCGGGCGATGACCCGGACCGCCGCGTCCAATAGGGCCGCGACGCGCTGCTCCCCGCGCTTTTGCTTCGGCAGGCGCCGAGCCGAAAAAGATGAGGACTCACTCATATTTTATTTGAACTAACATGAGGATATCCTCATGTTATGATTTCACCATCTTTTTATGAGCGAACTCATCCTTGACCCCCAGACCACGGCCCTTGTTCTCATCGACCTTCAGAAAGGCATTGTCCCGCTGGCGGCGGGGCCGCATTCCGGGGCCGATGTGGTCACCCGCTCCGTCCGCCTGATCGAGGCCTTCCGCCGCAAGAAGGCCCCGGTCGTTCTGGTCCACGTCGGCTTTCTGGATGGAAAGGACGCGCTGGCGCCTCAGGCGGATGCGGTGAGCCACTCCGCCTCTTCCTTCCCCGCGGGGTGGGACGAATTCGTGCCGGAAATCGTTCCCCAGCCCGGCGACATCCTCATCAAGAAGCGCCAGTGGAGCGCCTTCACCGGGACGGAGTTGGATCTCCAACTGCGCCGCCGGGGGATCAAGACCATCGTCCTGGCCGGCATCGCCACGCATATCGGGGTCGAGTCGACGGCCCGCATCGCCTATGAGCTGGGCTACGAGCAGGTCTTCGTGGAGGATGCCACCAGCAGCCTGAGCGCGGAGGCCCACGCGGCCTCGATGAAATTCATCTTTCCCCGCATGGGGCGCATCCGCACCACGTCGGAGGTCGAGCAGGCCTTTTCTTGAAACCCTGGTTCCTTCTCCTGGCCGTCGGGGCGGGGTTTTTGTGCCAGGCGCTCCGCCTTCCGGCAGCCTGGCTTTTTGGCCCGCTGGCGGTGACTGCGTTCTTTGCCGTGCGCGGGCGGGAGATTCCCGTGCCGCCCCGCTTCAGCTATGTGCTGGCCCAGGCCTGTATCGGCACCACCCTGGGCGCGGGGCTTTCCCTCTCCACGCTTCATCTCATGGCGGGGCACGCATGGGTGCTCGTCGTCGCCATCGTTTCCATTCTGGGGGCCAGTGTGCTGAACGGCTGGCTGCTCTGCCGCTGGACCCATATCGACGCGCCGACGGCTTTCCTGGGCACGATGCCGGGCGGCGCGGGGCAGATGGTGGCGATGAGCGACAGTCTAAATGCGGACACCCGGCTGGTGGTCATCATGCAGTACGCCCGTCTCCTCCTCATCCTGGGCACCTTGCTCCTGGTGGGGACGTTCCTCTTTCATAGCCACGCCGGGCTGGGCGGCCACCGGCCCGCCTTTCCCCTCCCCATGGGGCGGCAATGGCTGCTGCTGGCCGCCATCACGGCGGCGGGTTGGGCCGCTTCACGGTTGGAGTGGATTCCCGCCGGGACGTTCCTGGTTCCGGCGATCGCCTACATGGCGTTGGCTCTGTGCGGCTATCCTCCCGGGCGCTGGCCTGCCGGGCTTTTGGACGCGGCCTATCTTTTGATGGGGATGCGGATCGGTGCCCGCTTCGATCCGGACACGCTTACGGAAATCCGGAAGATTTTCCTCCCCCTGCTGCTGACGACGCTCCTGCTCCTCCTATTCTGCCTGGGGCTGGCCTGCTGGCTGGTGTGGGCGCTGAAGATGCAGCCGTCCGGGGCCTACCTGGCGGCGACGCCCGGCGGGCTCGACTCCGTGGCGGCCGTGGCGGCCGATCTTCATGCCGATACGGGGATTATCCTAACGGTGCAGATGGCGCGGCTCCTGGCCGTGCTGGTGGCGGGACCGTGGGTGGTCCGCTTCTTCGTCCGCCGGATGGCTACTTGATCCGGGGCTTTTCGAAGCCCGGCGGCGGCAGGGGAATCTCCATCGCGCGGCGCGCGCCGGGAAGGAAAAGCTTTGGCGCGGGAGCGTCCGAATACCATTCCAGCAGGGCCCGCGTGTCGGGCGCGGCGTCCAGTTCCGCCTGCTCGTTGGCGATGACGGTGGCCCGGGCCAAATCGGCGGTTTCCAGGCTTGTTTTGGAAAGGTCCCACAGGTTCAGCTCCGCGGTGGACTGGCCTCTGAGGACTAGGGTGGGCTGGGCCTGGTCGCAGGCGAGGAAATCGACTTGGGACTGGCCCGAAGCTTGGACGAGGGGCTGGGAGGACCCTTCCGCCGTGATGAGGGGCTGGGCGTTGCCGGAAATATGAATGTGGGGGTGGGAGATGTCCTCGGCCTCGATAAGGGGCTGGCCGGCGGAGGCGGTGATGGAGGGGTGGGCGTCTCCCTTCAGGATCAGGGTCCCCGCCTTGGCCAGGAAGCGGACCTGCGGGGAGGAATCGGAAAGGGTCATTTGAAGCCCCTCCCCCTTGATTTCCAGGAGGGTGGCGCCGTCCAGTTCCCGGGGCAGGAGGTCCCAGTCCTTCTGGGTCAGGATGGCGCGGCGGTTCATATCTTGTAATTCGGCTATTTTCGCCGGTAGAGTATCCGCTCTTATGGGTCGCCAATGGCTCCTAGCTAAACGGGAAGTCGCCTCGCTCAAGCGCTCGCAGGCGGCTGGAAAATTCCTGCGCGAAATCTCCGTGGCCGCAAAGCAGGGCGGGGCCGATCCGGCCCACAACGCCCGCCTGGCCACCGCCATCGAAAAGGCGAAGAAGGAGAGCATCCCCCGCGACAACATCGAGCGCGCCATCAAGAAGGGCGCGGGCACGGGCGACGAAAAGCTCAGCCTGGAGCACGTCACCTACGAGGGCTACGCCCCGCATAAGGTGGCCGTCATCGTCGAGGCCCTCACGGACAACGTGAACCGCACCGCCCCCGAGATCCGCGTCCTGTTCCGGGACGGCCAGCTGGGCGCCTCCGGCAGCAACAAGTTCCTCTTCGACCACGTGGGCCTGGTGGAGGCCCACCACGCCGATCCGGGCGTCGACGTGGAGGCGGCCGCCATTGAGGCGGGCGCGAACGACTTTTCCCCCCTCACCCACGAGCAGAACGACGACATTCCGGAAGGGGCCGCCGGGGCCCGCTTCATCACGGACCGCACCGCCATCCACTCCGTCGCCGTCTGGCTGGGGAGCAACGGCTGGAAAGTCGTGACGAGCGAAATGGGCCACCTGGCCAAGAGCCACCCCACCCTCAGCGAAACCGAGCGGGCCGAGGTGGGTGAATTCCTCCAGGCGCTGGAGGACCACGACGACGTCCACCGCGTTTGGGCGGCGCTCTAGGCTAGCCTAGCGCCCCCAGGAAACGGGGATCGTCTCCCGGCGCTGGGTCCGGTCGTTCACGTAGTGGACGCGGCCCTGGGCCACGCCGTATTCGTGGAGGAGCTTGGTCGCCTTCACGTCGTAGCAGCAGTATTCGGCGATTTCCTTCACCTTGCCCTCTTTCCACCATTTGAGGGCTTCCATGCCGTGCCCGGTCTTTCCCACGCCCAGGGTTTCCGTGGTCAGGGCGTCCAGGCCCAGGCGGCGGCCCAGGCCTTTTTCGATATCGGTCATCAGATCCAGGGCGACGACGCCGCCCAGGTCGAAGACGGAATAGGCCTCCAGCACGGGAAAATCGAAGCCGATGATGTTGAAGCCGATCACGCAATCGGCCTTCCGCAGCTCGTCGATGAGGAGCGTGGCCTCGTCCTCCGCGTAGATGCGGTAGGCCTCGTTGGCCGTGCTATAGGTGACGCCGATCGACATCCGCATGTCCCGCTTGTTCTGCCAGCCGCCCACTTCGCTGGCGCTTTTCTGGGTTTCGAGGTCGAAGTAGACGAGGTTCTTCTTCATGGTGTCGCGGGACGACTTTTTTAGGTGCTTTGCCGGGGCGGCGCAAGTAGGCTTCTCGATCCCCCATGGAACACAGCCCCCGCTTTCTGAAGTTGGTTGAATCGGTCATGTCCCGCGTCGCGGAAGTCGGCGTGGAGGAGGCCGCCCGCGCGGCCAAGAACGGCGCCGGCGTCCTCATCGACGTGCGGGAGGAGAGCGAGTGGCTGGCCTCCCACGCCCGCGGCGCCATCCACCTGGGCAAGGGCGTCATCGAGCGCGACATCGAGAAGCGCGTCCCCGACATCGCCACCCCCATCTACTGCTACTGCGGCGGCGGTTACCGCTCCGCCCTGGCCGTGGCCAGCCTGCAGGACATGGGCTACACCAACGTCCGCTCCGTCAAGGGCGGCTGGCGCGCCTGGCTGGCGGCCAAGCTCCCCACCACCCGCCAGCCGGAGGCCCTGCCCCGCAGCCCATATGAAAAGCTCGGCGGCGTCGTCCACCTGCCCCGCCTGATCGACAAGGCCCGCCTCTGCCCGGACGGGAAGCTCCCCGGCTACAATTACCTGACCTCCGGCACGGACAAGTTCCTCATCGACTTCCTCTGCCTGGAAGGAAAGGCCTTCGAGGAGGCCGCCCGCGACACGACGAAGGACGAGGAAGTCCTCCGCTGGATCAAGCGGACCGTCGGCCCCTCCTGGCCGGGAGACCACGCCATTGCCCAGTTCAACGAGCGGATGATCCGCCGCCGTCCGGACACCCCGGAGAAGCAGCTCCGCTTCGACGAGGAGCGGGCCAACCTGCCCGCCACCCGCCGGAAGGTGGAGACCTACTTCGACCTCATCGACCTGGAAGAAGGCCGCTTCAAGGAAACCCTATGACCGCCCCCCTCACCGTTCCCGACGCCATCCGCCATCGCCGCTCCGTCAAGCAGTTCAAGCCGGACGCCATTCCCGCCGATGTCCTGGACCAGATCGTCGAGCTGACGCTCCTGGCCCCCAGCAGCTTCAACCTGCAGCCTTGGCGCGTCGTCGCCCTGACCGATCCGGCGCAAAAGCAGGCCCTCTCCGCCGCCGCCTGGAACCAGAAGCAGATCGTACAGGCCCCGGTGGTCTTCGTCTTCGCCGTCGACCTGCGCGGCTGGGAAAAGACGATGGAGGGGGTCATCCTCAACGCCAGCCAGCTCGGCGCGTGGCCGGAGAAAGTCGCCGCTTATTTCAAGGAAGCCATTCCCGTTTTCCAAAACGGCCTGGGTGCCCAAGCCCGTGAATACGCCGTGAAAGACGCCCTCATCGCCGCCACGCACACCGCCCTGGCGGCGGAGAGCTTCGGCCTGGGCAGCTGCTACATGAACGGATGGGTGGAGGCGGAGGTAAAGAAGATCATCGGCGCCGGGGACAACCCGGACATCGCCATCGCCCTGGTCCTGCCCGTCGGCTACCCGGCGGAGACGCCGAAGTTCAGCGGGCGGCTCGACCGTTCCGTCACCTACTTCGAAAACCGTTTGAAGTAAGCCATGGAAAAGCGGGTCGAGCCGGCGCGCGCTCCGCTTTTCCTGCCCGCCCTGTCCCTGGGCCTCGGCTGCTGGGCAGGCGGCTTCTTTTCCCTGCCGCTTGTTCCCTTGGGCGGCGCGGCGGTAGCGGGGCTCCTGCTTTGGGCCTGCCTCCGGCGGGCCTGCGCCCTCCTGGCCCTCTGCCTTTTTTGCGCGGCGGCGGGCGGCCTCTTCCTGCGCCTGCCCCAGCTCCATCCCGATCCGCGGGACCTGGCCGCCCTCCCCCAGGCCAAGTTCGATAATCCGACCTGGGAAGGCCGGATCGTCTCCGTGCCTGAGTTTTATCCCGGCCGGGGCCGCAACGCGGGCGGCGGGCAGGCCCGCTTCATCGTGGCGGCGGAACGGTGGCGGACGGCGGGGGAATGGTCCTCCTGCCAGGGCCGCTTCCAGGCGGAGATAAAGGGGACCGATTCCGATTGGCGCGCGGGCCAGCACGTCCGCCTGGCGGGCCCCCTGGCCCTGCCTCCCCTCCCCGACGCCCCGGGACGCTTCAACGCGCGGGAATTCCTGGCCCATCGGGGCGTCGGCTACCGGGTCGTCGTCGCCGGGCGGGACGCGGAGCGGCTCGACGCGGGCGGCGGCATGCTTGCCGCCTTTGGCCGGGGCGCGGCGGCCCTCCGGGCGTGGGGCGTGGAAAAGCTCTCCAAGGGCCTGGAAGGCGATCCCTTGGCCGCGCAGGTGTTGGCGGGCATCGTCCTGGGGCAGCGCCACCTTGTCCCGGCGGAGACGCTTTTCTCCTTCCGCGACACCGGGGCCTATCACCTCTTCTCGGCCAACGGCGGGGACGTCGCCCTGCTCATGGCGGCTGCCTTGGCGGCGCTGCGGCTCTGCGGGCTGATCCGCTGGCGCTGGGGCTGGCTGGCCGCGCCGGTCCTGCTCTTCTACGCGCTGGTGGCGGGGAGCCAGCCCAGCGTGATGCGCGGCCTGACCGCCGCCACGGTGGTGCTGGCGGCGTGGCTGGTGGGCAGGCCGATTCCCGCCCTGCACCTTTGGTCTCTGACGCTCCTGGCCGTGCTGGCCCTGGCGCCCCAGGCGGCCCTCGACCTCGGCTTCCAGTTCTCCTTCCTCGTCGTGCTTTCCATGATCCTCCTCACGCCCCGGCTGGCGCGGGCCTTTTCCCGGCCGGGCGCGCTGGATCCCTTCATCCCGCTCCGGCTGGCCACCCCGGCGCAGAAGGCCCGGCACCAGGCCAACCGCTTTGCCAGCCGCCTCCTGGCCGCCTGCACGGCGGCGTGGATCGGGGCTTTCGGCCTGGAGCTGGCCTACTTTCATCAGATCTGCCTGACCACCGTGCCCGCCAACTTCGTCGGCGTGCCGCTGACCGGCCTCATCTTTACGGTGGGCTTGCTCACCCTGGCCGGAGCCGTGTGGACGCCCTGGGCGGTCCTCCTCAATAACGCCAATTGGCTCTTCGTGAAGCTGCTTATGGGCGTCGTGCTCCTGCTTTCCCATATCCCGCATTCCTCTGTCTACGTCGCGCCGGGCTATTACGCGGCCGGACCGGACCCGGAGATCACCCTGGCCACGGCGGGACGGGGCACCATGATCCTGCTGCGGCATGGGGGCAAGGCGTGGCTGGTGAATCCGGGCAACGCCTACGCGTTTTTTCATGAGGTCGATCCGGTCCGGAAATATTTGGGCGTGAACCGGCTGGCAGGATTCGGCGCGACGGAGTGGAGCGCGGCGGAAGCCGGGGCCGCGCCGCTTCTTCCCGGCCTCCTGCCCTGCGGCCCGGCCTTCGCTCCGCCGCCGGGCAGGCTTTCCCATGCGGGACCGTGGGCGGCGGCGTGGATGGATTCCCAAGCGGCTCCGCAGGCATGGCGGGCGGGCGACCGCATCGACCTGGGCGGAGGATTGGCGGTGGAAGTCCTCTCCCCCGATGCCGAGGCGACCGCAGCGCGGCTGGCCGCCGACCGGGCGCTGGTCCTCCGCTTCGACTATCGCGGCGCGCGCTTTCTCTACGCGGGCCACGTCGGCTTCGGCATCGAGGAGCGGGTGGCCCGGGCGACGCCGGACTTAGGTTCCGCCGTCCTGGCGCAGGGGAAGCATCCCTCCGAGGCGAACCTGACGCCGGAATGGCTGGAGCGGATCGCGCCGGTAAACGTGGTGCTGCTGGGCGCGGCGCGGACGCCGGAAGACCTGAGGTCCGCGGTATGGAATTTGGAGGAGAGCGGCGCGCTGCGGATCACACTGCGCGCCGACGGCCGGGTGGACGTTGTCCCCTGGCGCTGACCTACATTTTGTAGGGGCCTTTTTCCTTCTCTTTTTCTTTGGCGCCTTTGCCGCGTTTGCGGCTGGAGGTGAAGTCGGCTTCCTCGAAACGGGGCGGCTCCTCCTCTTCTTCTTCCAGGTCGTAGAATTCGTCCAGGTGGAGCTGGGAGAGGGTTTCCTTAGCCGTGATATGGGGGTTGGAGGCGGCCAAGTCTGTCCGGTCCCGCAGAAAGACGGGCAGGTCGATGATGACGCCGGGGCCCACCGCGCAACGGATGAGCTGGGCGCCGTTGAGAATCTGCGTCAGCTCCGGCTCGTTCCTTTCCTCCTCCCCGCCGGGCGGCAAGTCGGGATCCTCGGGCCGGGGCTCTTCCGGCATCTGGCCGATGGAGGTGCGGATGACGGCGGTGGCGGGATCGGAAATCAGGGCGTTGCCCGTGCGGCTTTGGTAGACCCACGCGCCGTCGCGAACGGTGGTTTCGGCCAGCTCCGATTGGGCGACCCAGGTGCCGGGGCCGAGGATCTGGCATCCGTCCCGCAGGAAGGTGGGGTAAAGGAGGTCGGGCTTTTCCTGGCTGGCCCCGGTGACGTGGGCGCCGTCCGCGATCAGGACGCTGCCGGAGGTGTCGACCATGGGGCCGATGATGGAATCACCTCCCACCACGGTGCTGGTGCGCAGGACGGTGGCTTCCCCGTAGACGGCGGCGTCCTCCCCGATCTCCACGCCGGGCTCGACCCGGGCGTCGCGGTGGACCCAGCCGCCGGGGCGGCCTTCGGCGTTCCCGTCGTAGCGGGACCATTCGGCCTCGTTCAGGGCCAAGTCGTCCCGGCCGGTGACTTCGCGGAGGTGGGTGCGGAGTTCGGCGAAGGTGCGCATCGTCACATCACGCGGGTTTGCTTCTTTTCCCGGGGACGGGAAATCGTGCCGGAAGAAGGACGGCCGAACGCGACTTCCCGCATCCATTCCTTGGAGGGTGCGGCGGCGTCGAGCGTTTCGGGCCGGGTTAGCGACTCGTCGGAAGAAAGGAGTTCCTGGCCGCTGCGGGAGACGGCCCGGTCCACGGCGACGCCCGGTCCCACCCGGCAATCGGCCAGCTGCGCGCCGTTGCGGACGATGGTTTCTTCCGTGTCCCGGGGGGCATCGATCTTCACCGTGACGGAGCTGCCGTAAGCGGCGGTGACATTCCAGGGCGCGCCGATGTCCGTCTGGTGGACGAAGGTGGCGGGATCGGAAACGGTGGCTTGGTTGAGATGGGACTGGAGGCTCCAGGCCCCGTCCTGGACGGAGGATTGGTTCAAGTCGCTCTGGCAGACCCAGGTCCCGGCTCCATCGACACGGCTTTCGTGCAGGACGTAGGCGTCTTTCTTATCCCGCGATTTATCGCCGGGGATTTCCCCGGTCACATGGGCGCCGCCGGAGACGACGGTGCCGCCGGAAAGGATCACATGGGGGCCGACGACCGAGTCGCCCTCGACCCGCGCGCCCTTTAAGAGGGCGGTCATGGCGCCGTAGACGGCGGCGTGTTCCCCGATATGGACGCCGGGCTCGATGCGCAGGCCTTTCCAGACCCAGCCTCCGGGGGTGCCGTCCTCGTTCTTATCGTAGCGGGTCCAGGCCCCTTCCAGAAGGGCGGCGTCCTGGCCGGTCACGGCGCGCAGGTGGTCTTGCAGCTCGGCGAACGTTCGCATCCCCCATTAATTCGGCTATTTGTGGCCGAAATGTCCCCGAAAATCAGGATCGGCGACGCAGGGTGCGGTCGAGGTCCCGCTTGGCTTCCGCCTGCTTGATGTCCTCGCGCTTGTCCCGGGCGTTTTTGCCCACGCCGATGCCCAGGAGGACCTTCAGCTTGCGGTTTTTCCAGTAAATCTTGAGGGGGACCAGCGTCCGCCCCTGGACGGAGATCTGGTCGAAGAGCTTGCGGATCTCCGCCTTGTGGAGGAGGAGACGGCGGACGGCCTTGGCCTCGTGGTTGTCGTGGACCGTCTTGTCGTAGGGCTGGATGTCGCACTGGTGGAGCCAGATCTCCCCCTTGTCGATCTTGGCGTAGGCGCCGTCCAGGTTGCCCCGGCCCAGGCGCAGGGACTTTACCTCCGTGCCGCGCAAGGCCATGCCGGCCTCGTACGTGTCGAGGATCTGGTAGCTGTGGCGAGCCTTGCGGTTCGTGATGACGTCGTCGCCCATGACGTGCCGCCCGCAGAGGGGCGGAAAGGCTTACTTGGAGCGCCGCTTAGGCGACTTCTTCAGCTTGGCGGGGGAATCCTTCGGCTCAACGAGCTCGAAGGTGAGCTTTTTATCGGCGATCTCGCGAAGCGCGATCTCCATCAGAGTCCAGCGGGGATGGACCTCGACCAGCGGGCGGGCGCCCTGACCCAGCAGGCGGACACGGCGGGAGACGACGTTGATCAAAACTTCCGGGGTGCCAACGATGCTGAGGGCTTCCTGAACGAAGGTCGAGTTGCTCATAGGGGAACGGTGAGAATGCCGGTCTTCTCCTTGGCAATCAAGTGTTTTTTCCTTGTTCATTTCTCTGAACAATCGGCTATGAGTGGGGATAATGACCCAGCCTCCCGCTCCCTTTAAGTCCGCCCTGGAAAAGTCGGCCTCCGCCCTGAAGAAGGAAATCGAGCATCACCTGAAGTTCACCCTGGCGCGGGATCCGGAGACGGCGACGATCGGCCACTGGTGGCTGGCCACCTCCCGGGCGGTCCAGGACCGGCTGATCGAGCGGATGATCGCCACGATGGCCGTCCATCACCGGCAGAACGTCCGCCGGGTCTATTACCTTTCCCTGGAGTTCCTCATGGGCCACCTCCTGAGCAACAACCTCTACAACGCGGGCATCCATGACGAGGTATTTCAGGCCCTCAAGGAGCTGGGCCTCAACCCGGACGACATCCGCAACGAGGAATACGACATGGCCCTGGGCAACGGCGGCCTGGGCCGCCTGGCCGCCTGCTTCATGGATTCCCTGGCCACGCTCGACCTTCCCGCCGTCGGCTACGGCATCCACTACGAGTTCGGCCTCTTCCGCCAGAAGTTCCAGAACGGCTACCAGACCGAATATCCGGACAGCTGGATCAAATTCGGCAGCCCGTGGGAGGTCATGCGGCCGGAGTACAAGCAGAAGATCGACATCTACGGCCAGGTGGAACACGTCTTCGACGACCAGGGCAACTACCGCTCCCACTGGGTGAACACCCGCCACATCCTGGGCATCCCGTACGACATCCCCGTCGCGGGCTTCGGCACGAACACGGTCAATGTCCTGCGCCTTTGGGAATCGAAGTCGACCGAGGAATTCGACCTCAACGCCTTCAGCGACGGCGCCTACCAGGAAGCCGTCCGCGACAAGAACCTGGGCGAGACTGTCTCCAAGGTCCTTTACCCGAACGACAAGACGGAGAACGGCAAGGAGCTGCGCCTGGTGCAGCAATACTTTTTCGTCGCCTGCTCCCTGCGGGACATCATCCGCCGGTTCAAAGCCCGGGGCAACTTCTGGCCCCAGTTCCCGGAAAAGGTCGCCGTTCAGCTCAATGACACCCACCCCGCCGTGGCCATCCCGGAGCTCATGCGCATCCTCCACGACGAGGAGGAGCTGCCCTGGAACCAGGCCTGGGACATCGTTACCAAGACCTTCGGCTACACGAACCACACCCTGCTGCCGGAGGCGCTGGAGAAGTGGAGCCTCTCCCTCTTCTCCAAGGTCCTGCCGCGCCACACGGAGATCGTCTTCGAGATCAACAAGCGCCACCTGGAAGAGGTGGAGAAGCGCTGGCCCGGCGACGTCGCGCGGAAGCGGGCCCTCTCCCTCATCGACGAAGGCCCGCCCAAGTCGATCCGCATGGCCCATCTGGCCGTCGTCGGCAGCCATTCCGTCAACGGCGTGGCCGCGCTCCACACTGCCCTGCTGAAGAAGGACCTCTTCCCGGACTTCGACGCCTTTTTCCCCGGCCGCATCAACAATAAGACCAACGGCATCACCCCCCGCCGCTGGCTCCTGGCGGCCAATCCCCGCCTCTCCGGCCTCATCACGGAAAAGATCGGCGACGGCTGGGTGCGCGACCTGGACCAGCTCCGCGGCCTGGAAAAATACGCGGACGATCCCGAGTTCCAGTCCCGCTTCATGGAGATCAAGCTGGAGAACAAGCGCGACCTGGCGAAGATCATCCACGAGGAGTGCGGCGTGGAGGTCGATCCCGCCGCCCTCTTCGACGTCCAGATCAAGCGCCTGCACGAATACAAGCGCCAGCACCTGAATCTGCTGCACATCCTGACGCTCTACCGGCGCCTGCTGAAGGACCCGAATTACCCGATGCACCCGCGCGTCTTCATCTTCGGCGCGAAGGCCGCTCCCGGCTACGACCTGGCCAAGACCATCATCAAGGCGATCAACGCCGTGGGGGCCAAGATCAACTCCGACCCGCGCATCGGCGGCAAGCTGAAGGTCGTCTTCCTGCCGAATTACCGCGTCTCCCTGGCGCAGCGGATCATCCCGGGCGCCGACTTGTCCGAGCAGATCTCCACCGCCGGAAAGGAAGCCTCCGGCACCGGCAATATGAAGCTGGCCCTCAACGGCGCGCTGACCATCGGCACGCTGGACGGCGCCAACGTGGAGATCATGGAGGAGGTCGGCCGGGAGAACATCTTCATCTTCGGCCTCACCGTGGATCAGGTGGAGGCTCTCTGGAAGCGCGGCTACAACCCGCACGATTACTACAACGCCAACGAGGAGCTGCGCACCGTCGTCGACTGGGTCGGCTCCAACCACTTCACCCCGGACGAGCCGCCCGGCGTCCTGGCCTCCCTGCGCCACAGCCTGCTGGACGGCGGCGATCCCTACCTCTGCCTGGCCGATTACGCCGACTATGTGAAGTGCCAGGAAAAGGTCGACGCCGCCTACAAGGACCCGAAGCGCTGGGCCAAAATGGCCATCCTGAATACCGCCCGCGTCGGCAAGTTCTCCAGCGACCGGACGATCCTGGAATACGCCAAGGACATCTGGAAGCTGCCGCAGGTGCCGGTCTAGCCGATCTCCTGCTCGGTCTGCGGCTGCTTCTTCCGGGGAACCAGGTGAAGCCGCCGCAGGCCGGCGATGAGTCGCGGGAACCGTTCCGGCGCGGGCGGTTGCCCCTCCAGACTTTTTCTGGATGTTGACGACTCGACCTTCAGCAGCATCAGGTCGATCGGGAAGATGTTCCCATTCTTCAGCCGCCGGAAGTTGTCCTCGTGCGCGTCGTCCACCAGGATGCCGTCCTCCGGGCGGTACCATTCCCGCTCGCTGGGACGGGCGCAGAAGCCCTCCCCGGTCATCAGCTCGGCGACTTCGATTTCCTGGATGGGGCGGTCCTCCTCTTCCGAGTCGAAGTAACGCTGGGAAGTGACGATACGCGGGGCGCCGTCCTCGTCGATCGCGACCCCCTCGAAACGGTTGTCGGCCCCGAAGATACGGTTGGCCAGGGCGAGGCGCGCCAAATATTCCGCGGGCGTGGCCTCGATGTTCTCAATGTAGTTGAACCGGGAGTTGTAAAAAAGCGTGTAGCCGAAGAAGTTGATCCCCTGGGTGACCTTGTGCACGCGGTCTTCCTGCATGAGGAAGACGTTTGTTTCGGCGGTATCGTCCGGGGAGGAGATCAGCTGGACGTGCTTGAACATGTCGGCGGGCAGGACGGCGTGGCGCTCCGCCGCCAGGGCGACGAGCTTTTCCGCCTGCTTCGCGAAGAAGGAGGAAGAACGGGCCAGTTTGGCCTGTTTTAGGGTGGCGTGGCTTTCCACGGAAGGCGCGCCCTTCCCCAAAGCCTGGGCCAGCGCCTCCAGCTCCGCCGTGGCGGCCTCGTTTTCCGGGCTGAGAATCTCCTGTCTAAGGGGTAATGGCGCGCTCATGCCCTTTTATCGTTCGTGGCCGGCTTTTTCGGGGAAAGCCATTTTGTGGGTGGGCAGCGTGATTCCGGCAAACATGTCGGCAAGGCGGGGCGGCTCCGGGGCTTTCTTTTCCCAGCCCCAATCCTTGAACTTCTGGGGGTCGACCCGGCTCAGGATCAAATCGATCGGAAAGGGCTGCCCGTTTTCCCGGCGCATGAAATTGGCCGCCTTGAAGTCGACGGCCACGATTCCTTCCTGGGGAAGATACTGATGCCATCCCCAGCTGCCGGGAGGATGAAGAAAGCCGCGCTCTTCCATGAACCGGTCGGCCTCTTCCCGGCTCAAAGTCCAGCTGTCCTTCGAGTTGAAGTAATGCTGGGACGTGGCGATGTGGGGATGGCCGTGCCGGTCGACGAGAACGCCTTCAAAGCGGTTGTCGTCGCCGAAGACCCGGTTGGACAGGGCCAGGCGGGCCAGATATTGGCCGGGAGAGGCGTGCACCACGGTGGCAAAAGGATGGACGGTATCGGCGTGATCGCAGAAAGCGGCCAAGCCGAAATAGTCGATCTGTTGCTGGGTGCCTTTATCGTATTTGTATTTCGTGACCTTGGCGACGCGGTCGCCGTCCGGATAGACAAGGACTTCCCCAGTGTCGAAGGAGATGCGGTCCCGGTCCTGAAACGCATCGCCAGGCAGGAGGCGATGGTGCTGCGTGGAGGCGGCGATGAGTTTCTCCGCCTGCCGGTGAAAGAAATCGTCCCCCCTTCCCCGGAGGAGCGCCCCTTCGGTCGGATAGGATTCCAGGGGCGCCAGACCCTCGTTCAGCTCCTGGGCCAGCGCCTCCAGCTCCGCCGTGGCGGCTTCATTTTCCGGGTTGAGGAGGGGGAACTCCATTACGGAGTAATTCGGCTATTGCCCCAAGAGACGCGCCAGATTATTCCGCGCCTTCACGTAATCGGGCTTCAGGCGCAGGGCCTCCCGGAATTGGGCGATGGCCTCCTCCATCCGGCCCATGCCGGCCAGGAGCATGCCGTAGTTATTGTGGACGACCGGGGAATCGGGCGTCAGCCGCAGGAGGATCTGGAACTGCGCGGCCGATTCCTCCAGATGGCCCGTGGCGGCCAGGGAGAGGGCCAGGTTGTTACGGGCTTCCGGCTGGTCGGGCTTAAGGGCCAGGGAGCCCCGGAAACCCTCCACGGCCTCTTCCATGCGGCCTTGCTTGGCGCGGACCAGGGCCATGTTGTATTGGGCCAGCCAGGACTGGGCGTTCCGGGCCATGACGGCGGACCAGAAGGCCTCTTGATCGTGAAAGACCACGGCGTCCTCCCGTCCCGCGAGGGAAAGGAGTAGCACAGCCAGAACCAGGAGGCCTGTGACCGTCCGGCGCCGCCCGTCCCGCAGCCGCCGCCGGGTTTTTTCCGCCCCCGCCGCCGCCAGGCCGACGATGCCGATCAGGGAGAGGTAGGCGAAGTGGTCGGCCACGGGAGAGAACTGAAGGTAAGACATCGGGATAAGGCCCAGCACCGGCACCAGGTTGAGGACGAAGAAGCCGACGCCGAAGACGAATCCCCTGCCCCAGGTCTTCCATCCCAGCCAGAGGGCCAGCGCCAGGACCGGCAGGAAGGCGAGCCAGAGGAGGGAGGGGGCAAAGGGCGGGTAGATGGGCAAAAGCCCGAAGGGCCAGACCGCTTTCCAGAAATAGAAAAGGAGCGCGTGGAGCGGCGATCCGCTAGCCACGGCTCCGGCGGTCCGGTGGGCCTGGAACCAGGCCGTGACGAGGCCCAGCACCAGCGCGACGGCTAGGAACGGAATGATGGAGAAGAAGTCACGCGCCTCCAAGTCCCCCCGCCGCCACCAGACGTAGAGCAGGAGGATGAAGGGGAGCATGACGACGGAGGTCTTGCAGAGCATCGCCGCGGCGAACCAGGCCACGGCGATCCAAAGGTCCCACCGCCGCCCGTGGGCGTGGAAGGCGACGTAGGCGCTCATGGCCAGGAGAAGCGGCGGCAGGGCGGTGGTGTTCTTTTCCTCCGCGATCCAGGCGACCGACTCGACGACGACCGGGTGAATGGCGAAGAGGAGCCCCGCCAGCCATGCGCCGGGGACAGAGAGCTTCGCCAAAAGCCGCCACAGGAGGAAGGCGGCCAAAAGGTGCATGCCCAGCGTGGCCAGGTGATAGCCTAGGGCGTGCCCGCCCCAGAGCTGCCATTGGATCCATTGCAGGGTCGACTTAAGCGGGAAGTAGTCCGGCTCCGTGGGGGCGAACCAGATTTTGAGCAGGCCGCCCGGTTCCTGGATCGGCCGGTTGGCGGTGATCTGGAAGTCGTCGTCCCAGAGCCATTCGCCGGAAAGGGCGGGGGCAAAGACCCAAAACCCGGCCAGGAGAATGGCCGCAGCCTGGAGCCAGAAAAGCCTACGACTCGCTTCCGCCATCGCTCAAAGCCGCCAGGCAGTTTTCCATCACGTAGGCCAGGAAGTGAATCTCCCAGACGGCCCGCTGCATCTCCCGGGTGGGCAGGGCCGCCGGATTGACGTCCATCTGAGTCTCGCCGATGCCGTTGAGGGCCGCCAGGAGGAGCCGCCGCTCGTTGAGGATGGCCAGGAAGGCCTCGATCTCGTCGTCGTCCAGGGTGAAGAGGTCGTCCCCCTCCCCGGTCAGGTTCCCTTCCGCGCCGAGCCACTGCTCCAGGAGCTTGGCCCGGTCGGAGCGCCAGGCCAGGCGGGTGTCCCGCAGGTCGGAGGCGGCCTCTTCCAGGTCGGCGTCCTGGGCCTGCCGGGTGGAGAGGAGGCCGGTCCAGTAACGTTGGAGCCGCTCCGGCAACTGCGCGGGGTCGATCTCGTACATGTTGAAGGTCTCGACCAGGGAGAGGATGAGAAGCTCCTTCTCCGAGTTCTCGAACTCCAGGGCCAGCATCCCCTCTGCGAAATGGGCCTTCATGCCTTCTCCAAGGTGGCTTGCAGGCCGAAGGACTGGAGCTGGTGGACGATCAGCTCCGCGTGCTCCCGCGTCTCCGTGGCCACCAGGCTCTTCCCCTTCGTGTGGACTTCCATCATGTGCTTCTCCGCGTCCAGGCGCGGCATCTTCAGCACCTTTTGGAAGACGAAGGTGACGTAGGACATGGTGTTGATGGGGTCGTTCCAGACGATGACGCCCCACCCTTTTTCGAAGGCCTCGTGGACGTGGGTGGCCACGTCCTCCTGCTCCTTCGTGGCGGCGACGGGGCTAATAGGTCGGCACGGAAGGGTCGATCTCATGGCTCCAGGCGTCGATGCCGCCGACGACGTTCTTGATCTTGCGGAAGCCGGAATCGTGGAGGAACTTCGCCGCCTTGGCGCTGCGGCCGCCGACCTTGCAGAGGACGGCGATTTCCCGGCTGCTGTCCAGCTCGTGAATGCGGTGGGGCAGCTCTCCCAGGGGGATGAGGCGCGCGCCGGGAATGCGGGCGATCTCGTATTCCTGCGGCTCGCGCACGTCGATGAGGTCGAAGTCCTTGCCGGCGTCCAGGTCCCGCTTGAGATCGGCCACGGTCGTCTCTCCCACGCCCTGGGCTTGGGTTTCCGCGGTGGGGACGGCCTGCATGCCGCAGAAGGCCTCGTAGTCGATCAGCTCGCGGATGGTGGCGTTTGGCCCGCAGATGGGGCACTTCGGGTCCTTGCGCAGCTTCAGCTCGCGGAACTTCATCTTCAGCGCGTCGAAGAGGAGGAGGCGGCCGATGAGGGGCTCTCCCACGCCGACGACCAGCTTCACCGTCTCGATGGCCTGGATGACGCCGATGACGCCGGGCAGGACGCCCAGGACGCCGCCTTCGGCGCAACTGGGGACCATGCCGGGCTCCGGCGGCTCCGGGTAGAGGCAGCGGTAGCAGGGGCCCTTTTCCCCCCAGAAGACGGAGGCCTGCCCGTCGAAAGCGGAAGATGCTGCCGTAGACGTTCGGCTTGCCGGTGAGGACGCAGGCGTCGTTCACCAGGTAGCGGGTGGGGAAATTATCCGTGCCGTCGACGACGATGTCGTAGTCCTTGATGATCTCCAGGGCGTTGTCGGAGCGGAAGGAGGTCTCGTAGGCCTCCACCTGCACGTAGGGATTGATCTCTTTCATCGTCTCGATGGCGGAGGCGATCTTCGGTTTCCCCACGTTGCGGGTCTTGTGGATGATCTGGCGGTGGAGGTTGGAGTAGTCGACGGTGTCGAAGTCGACCAAGCCGATCTTTCCGATGCCGGCGGCGGCCAAATAGGCCAGCAGGGGGGAGCCCAGGCCCCCGGTGCCGATGGTCAGGACCCGGGCGGCCTTGAGCTTCTGCTGCCCGGCCAGGGTGAACTCCGGCATGATGAGATGGCGGCCATACCGCTTGATTTCGTCGTTGGAAAAGGAGATTCTGGAAAAACGGTCGGCAACGGCCGAGAGAAGACTCATAGACCCCTAAAGCTAACGCTCCCCTTAGATTTTGTCCATGTCCGCCGCCGTCTGGATCGATACCCCCGCCGCCTTGGAAAAGGCGGTCTCCGCCCTGCAGCCAACCGGTTGGCTGGCCCTCGACACTGAGGCGGACAGCATGCACCACTACAAGGAGAGCGTCTGCCTGGCCTCCGTCCGCCTGGGGAAGACAACCCTCCTGATCGACCCCATTGCGATCCCCTGGGAAACGCTGGCCCCCTTCTGGAAAGTCACCACCGCCGTGCCCTGGATCATCCAGGGGGCGGACTTCGACCTGCGGCTCATGCGCCGGATCGGCGCGCCGGAGCCGCCGGAGGTCTTTGACACCATGATCGGCGCGCAGCTCTGCGGCCTGAAGGCGATCGGCTACGCCGGGCTGGTCCACTATTTCTTCAACATCACCCTGAGCAAGGCCAGCCAGAAGGCAGACTGGTCCGCCCGCCCCCTCACCCCGGCGATGCTCGACTACGCCGCGCAGGACGTCTTCTACCTGGACGGCATCCGGGAGCACCTCACCGCCCGGCTGAAGGAACTGGGCCGCCTGGAGTGGCACAAGGAATCGTGCGCCAAGGTTGTCCGCACCAGCCGGATCACGAAGGAGTTCGACCCCGAGGAAGTCTGGCGGATCAACGGCTCCAGCAAGCTGGAGGAAAGCGCCCTGCCGATCCTGCGCGCCCTATGGCATTGGCGGGAGGCGGAGGCGAAGGAGCGGGACGTCCCCACCTTCAAGATCGTCAACGGTGACCGCCTGGTGGAAATCGCCGCCTGGTCCGACGCTCACCGGAAGAATGACCATTTGCCCGGTTCCCTCTATCCCGGCGGCTGCCGCGGCGCCCGCGGGCTCCGCTTCCAGGAAGCCCTCCGCGTGGGCAAGGCCGCGCCGCCCATCCCCCACCTCCCCTCGGAACCCCGGGCGCGCCGGGACACCGCCGTCGACCGCCGGGTCGAAAAATTGAAAAAGGGCCGGGACGAGATTGCCCACAAGCTCCAGCTGGATCCTTCCTTGCTCGCTCCCAAGGCGACGCTCTTTACCTTGGCCCAAGAGGGGAAGGCGGGGGCCGAACGCCTGATCGGCGAAAGCCGGTGGTGCTCCTGGCAGGCGGAGCTATTGGGCCCGGTCCTAAACGCGGCTTAGTCGACGAGGCCGCCGCGGCCGCAATCGGCCTTCTTCTTCCGCATCTCCACGGCCAGGCCAATGCCGACGAAGAGGGCCACGCCCCCGGCAATGCCGCCCGCCAGCTCCGCGCTGCGCTTGGCTCCCTCCAACGCCAGGCGCTGAAATTTGTCGTTGTCCACGAGCGCCTGCACGTTCACCGGCTGGGCGTGGGCCGTTCCGGCGAGGAAGGCTGCTTCAAGGACGGCCAGCTTGGCGCTATTTTTTACGAAAGAGGACATGAGTAGAATTCGGCTATTAAATTAAGTAGTCGCATAAAAGCCTTGCCTTTCCTTTTTGCAAGGGTGATTTAAATCGGCTCCACATGAAACGCGCCCTTCTCTTCAGCGGTCAGGGTGCCCAGCACGTCGGCATGGGCCGCGACCTCTGGGAAATCCCTGAAATCGCCGCCCTATACGAACGCGCCGACGAGATCCTCGGCTTCCCCTTCAGCAAAATCTGCTTTGAGGGGCCGGAGGAGCGCCTGACCGATACCGACGTCTGCCAGCCCGCCCTCTACGTCCACGGCTACGCCCTCCTGACCCTGGCCCGGAAGGAGATCCCGGACTTCGACTTCGCCGCCACGGCCGGTCTTTCCCTGGGCGAATACACCGCCCACGCCGCCGCGGGCACCTTCGATTTTGAGACCGGCCTCCGCTTGGTCCATAAGCGCGGGGCGCTCATGCAGGAGGCCTGCCGCGCCACCCAGGGCGGCATGCTCACCCTCCTGGGCGCGGACAACGCCACCGCCCAGGCCGTCGCCGAGGCGGCGGGCCTCGACGTGGCCAACTACAACTGTCCCGGCCAGATCGTCCTCTCCGGGCCTAAGGACGCCGTGCCGAAGGCCCTGGAAGTCGCCAAGGAAAAGGGCATCCGCCGCGCCCTGCCCCTGAACGTCGCCGGGGCCTACCATTCCCGCCTGATGGCCTCCGCCGAAAAGGCGATGGAGCCGGAGCTGGCCCAGGCCTCCCTGCAGCCCCCCCGCGTGCCGGTGGCCGCCAACTTCAGCGGCGCCCTGGTCACCGATCCGGCGGAAATCCGCCCCCTCCTGGCCCGCCAGATCACCGGCAGCGTCCGGTGGGAGGAATGCATCCGCGCATTGATCGCCGCGGGAGTCACCCAATTTGTCGAGTTTGGCCCCGGCGCCGTCCTGGCCGGGCTGCTCAAACGGACCGACGCGGAGGCGGCCGCCGCCTGCGTCTCCATCTCCACCCTCCAGGACTGGAAAGAAAAGCATCATGCCTTTGCAAAATAAGAACGCCATCGTCACCGGAGCCAGCCGCGGCATCGGCCGCGCCATCGCCCTGCGCCTGGCCCAGATGGGCGCCAACGTCGCCTGCGTCAGCCGCTCCCTGGAGTCGGTGAAGGAAACCGTGGAAGCCGTGCGGGCCCTGGGCCGCCAGGCCCACGCCTACGCGGTCGACGTCTCCGACTTCAACGCGGTGGAAAGCGCCGTGAAGGAAATCAGCGAGAAGTTCGAAACCTTCGACGTCCTGGTGAACAACGCCGGGCTGACGCGGGACACCCTCCTCATGCGCATGACGGCGGAGGACTGGGACGTGGTCCTCAACACCAACCTGAAGGGCGCCTTCAACTGGACCAAGGCCGTCAGCCGCCAGATGGTCCGGCAGCGCTCCGGCCGCATCGTCAACATCGCCTCCGTCATCGGCCTCGTCGGCAACGCCGGCCAGGCCAACTACGCCGCCTCCAAGGCCGGCCTCATCGGCTTCACCAAGTCGGTGGCGCGGGAGCTGGCCTCCCGGGGCGTCACTTGCAACGCCGTCTGCCCGGGCTTTATTGAGACCGACATGACCAGCGGCCTGCCCCAGGAAGTGAAGGACAAGGTGCTCCAGCAGGTGCCCCTGGCCCGCTTCGGCAAGGCGGAGGACGTGGCGGCCCTGGTGGGCTTCCTGGCAGGCCCGGAAGCGGCCTATATCACCGGCCAGCCCATCGTGGTCGACGGCGGCATGGTGATGTAAAAACTTTTTTGTTGCCAAAAAACACCCGCCTTTCTAACTACCCTGCAACCTTTAAGAAAGTAACCGAAAATTTATGGCTGAAAAATCGATCGAAGAGCGCGTCAAAGAGATCATCGTTGAGCAGTTGGGCGTGAACCCCGAGCAGGTCACCCCCGCCGCCAAGTTCATCGAGGACCTGGGCGCCGACTCCCTCGACACCGTCGAGCTGGTGATGGCGTTCGAGGAAGAGTTCAACGTCGAAGTTCCCGACGAGGAAGCCGAAAAGCTCCAGACCGTCGGCGACGTCGTCCGCTACATCGAAGACAAGGTCGAGGAATAACCCTCCGCCCGTCTTACCGGAAAAGAAAGGGCGCCCCTTGCCGGGCGCCCTTTTTCTTCGTATAGAACATTTCTCCTTCACTTTTATGAGCCAACGCCGCGTCGTCATCACCGGGATGGGAGCCCTCGCCCCCAACGGGAGCAACGTTCAATCCTTTTGGGATAGCCTGGCCGCCGGCCGCAGCGGCATCGGTCCCGTCACCCTCTTCGACGTGACCGGCTATGACTGCCGCATCGCGGGCGAAGTGAAGGGCTTCGAGCCCGCCGCCCATTTCAAGAACCCGAAGGACGCCCGCCGCGCCGACCGCTACTCCCAGCTGGCCATGGCGGCCGCCAAGGAAGCCGTCGCCCAGGCCAAGCTGGAAGGCGACGCCTCCATCGACCTGGACCGCGTGGCCACCATCATCGGCTCCGGCATCGGCGGCCTCAAGACGCTGGAAGAGCAGCACACCAATCTGATGCAGAAGGGGCCGGGCCGCGTCTCCCCCTTCATGATCCCGATGATGATCAGCAACATGGCCTCCGGCATGATCGCCATCGAGTTCGGCTTCCGCGGGCCCAACTTCGCCGTCGTCACCGCGTGCGCCACTTCCGCCCAATCCGTGGGCGAGGCCTGGCGCCTCATCCGTGACGGCGACGTCGACGTGGCCGTCGCCGGCGGCAGCGAGGCCGCCGTCGTCCCCCTGGGCCTCTCCGGCTTCGCCTCCATGAAAGCCATGAGCACGCGCAACGACGACCCCACCCGCGCCTCCCGTCCCTGGGACAAGGAGCGGGACGGCTTCGTCCTGGGCGAGGGCGCCGGCGTCGTCGTCATCGAGGAACTGGAGCACGCCAAGCGCCGCGGCGTCCCCATCCTGGGCGAGATCGTCGGCTACGCCACCACCTGCGACGCCTACCACATGACCTCCCCCGACTGGCAGGGCGCCAAGAAGGCGATGGAAGGGGCCCTCAAGAAGGCCAACCTCAAGCCGGAGCAGATCGGCTACATCAACGCCCACGGCACCTCCACCGGCCTGGGCGACGTCTCCGAGGTGAAAGCCATCAAGGCCGTCTTCGGCGAACAGACCAAGATCCCCGTCAGCTCCACCAAGTCGATGACCGGCCACACCCTCGGCGCGGCCGGGTCCGTCGAGCTGATCGCCTGCGTGAAGGCGCTGGAAAACCAGCTCCTGCCCCCCACCATCAATCTGGACAACCCCGATGAGGGGTGCGATCTGGACTTCGTCCCCCACAAGGCGCGGCCCCATCAGTTCGACTACGCCTTGAGCAACTCCTTCGGCTTCGGCGGACATAACGCCTGCCTCATCGCCGCGAAGTTCAAGGAATAGGAGCCGGAGCCTTCGGCAATAGCCGAATTAAAGGAATGATCCTGGCCATCCATACCCCTGAGGAACGCCTGGCGACCCGTTATATCCGGGAGAACCTGCTGGACGCCGCCGTAGCCCGCACCCTGGCCGCCCAAAAAGGGGCCGTCCCCCTTCACGAGCCGCTGCCGAACCTCGTGCTCACCTTTTCCCGGCTGGAAGAAGCCGGACGGCTGGACCGTCCCCTGGCGGACAAAGTCGTGGCCTTGGCCCTGGCCGCCGGCCCTCAGGCGGGACAGGCCCTGGGCAGTTTGCGGAATTCCTTTTCCCGATACGAATACTGCGGCGCGACCGAGCCGAAGATGCTGAACCACCTCCTGGACGCCGCCATTGCCTCCAAAACCGCCGCGCCGAAGGTTTTCCGGGCCTTTGCCGAGGCCCTGCCCGATCTCCTGGCTCCAGACGGCAAAGCCGATCCCAAAGCCGCCCACGCCTTCCTAAACCGCCAGACACCCCTCCCGGACACCCCCTTTACCCAATGGTGCTACCGCAAGGGGCTGGAACTGGGCGCCGCCGTCCGGTCCGCCCGGGCTTCCGTGGAAGTCAGCCGGGGCTCCGGGATCGACCACATTTCGTGATTGCAAAAAGGCTCCCCTTCCCGATACATTAACCCTTCGCCATGAAAACTGACATCCATCCCGAGTACACGGCTACGACCATCGTGTGCGCCTGCGGGGCCACCTATAACACCCGTTCCACCCGCGACAACCTGCGCATCGGCATCTGCGCCTCCTGCCACCCCTTCTACACCGGCCAGCAGAAGTTCGTCGACACCGCCGGCCGCGTCGAGAAGTTCACGCGCCGCTTCGGCAAGACGATGCTGACCAGCACGAAGCGCAGCTAGCGTTCCGAGTTTCGATATAGTATATGGGCGGAGGGCCGAAAGGCCCTCCGCCCTTTGCTTTATGGATTTCCGCCCCCACATCGCCTCCCTCCGCCGCCGCTTCGAGGAACTGGAAAGCGCCCTTTCCAGCCCGGACCTCTACGCCGATCCGGCCAAGGCGCGCCAGATTACCCGCGAACATTCCCGATTGAAGGAGACGCTGGCCACCTGCGACCGCTGGGAAAAGTGCGGCAAGGAACGGGAGGAAGCGGAAACCATGCTCCAGGACGCGGGCGGCGACGCCGAGATGCGCCAGATGGCCCAGGAAGAGCTGGACCGCCTCAACGCGGAGGCTCCCGGCCTGGACGAGGCGGTGCAGATCGCCCTCCTGCCCCCGGACGAGAACGAGGACCGCAACACCATCATCGAAATCCGTGCCGGCACCGGCGGGGACGAGGCGGCCCTCTTCGCCGCCGATCTCTACCGCATGTACACCCGCTACGCGGAGACGCGCGGCTGGAAGCAGGAGCTGCACGAAATCAGCCAGGGAGAGTTGGGCGGCCTCAAGGAAGTCATCTTCCAGCTCTCCGGCCCCGGCGCGTATAAGGAAATGCAGTTTGAGAGCGGCGTCCACCGCGTCCAGCGCGTCCCGGCCACCGAAGCCCAGGGGCGTATCCACACCTCCACCGCCACCGTCGCCGTCCTGCCGGAGGCGGAGGAGGTCGACGTCGAGATCAAGCCGGACGACCTCCGCATCGAGGTCTGCCGCTCCGGCGGCCCCGGCGGCCAGGGCGTGAATACGACCGACTCCGCCGTGCAGGTCCTTCACATCCCCACCGGCATGATCGTCCGCTGCCAGGACGGCCGCTCCCAGCTGAAGAACCGGGAAAAGGCCCTCTCCGTCCTTCGCTCCCGCCTTCTCCAGCAAAAGCAGGAGGCGGAGGCCGCCAAGTATTCCCAGAACCGGAAAAGCCAGATCGGCGGCGGCGACCGCACGGAGAAGATCCGTACCTACAATTTCCCCCAAAACCGGATCACCGACCACCGGATCAACTTCAGCACCTTCGACCTGCCCAACTTCCTGGACGGCCAGATCGAAGTCCTCCTCCAGGAGCTGATGTCCGCCGACCTCAAGGCGAAGCTGGAAAACCTAAACGCCGGAACCGCCGCCGCGGCGGCATGACGACGCTCGAGTTCATCGAGAAGACGGGGGAATACTTCGCCCGCAACGGCGTCGATTCCCCCCGCCTTACCGCCGAGCTGATGCTCGCCGAAGGGCTCCAAAAAAAGCGGCTCCAGCTCTACATGGAGTTCGACAAGGAGGTGCCCGCTTCCGTCCTGGACGTCCTCCGCCCCTTGGTGAAGCGCCGCGCCCAAGGGGAGCCGCTCCAATACGTCCAGGGCTTCGCGGAATTCGCCGGGGAACGCTTCGCCGTCACGCCGGACGTCCTCATTCCCCGACCGGAAACGGAGCTGCTCCTGGAGGCCATGGTCGCCCGCCTCGACCCCGCCGGAGGGCCCGTGGCCGACATCGGCGTCGGCAGCGGCACCTTGGCCGTCAGCCTGGCGCGGAAGCTTCCCTCCCTTTCCGTCCACGCCGTGGACATCAGCCCCGCCGCCCTGGCCGTGGCGAAGAAAAATGGCGAGGGGCTGGCCAACCTTTCCTTCCATGAAGGGGATCTCCTGGCACCTCTTTCCGGCGATTTTCAGGCCGTCGTCGCCAATCTCCCCTATATTCCCACCGCCTGGCTGGAAGACGGCACCGTGGGCCGGGAAGTCCTGCAAGAACCCCGCATGGCCCTGGACGGCGGCCCGGACGGCCTCGACGTCATCCGCCGCCTGATCGCCCAGGCTTCCGGCCGCGCTCCCTGGATTGCCCTGGAAATTGCCGAAGGCCAGGCCCCCGCCGTGGAGGAAGCCCTCCGCGCGGCGGGCTGGGGGGCGGTGGAAGCCATAAAAGACTTGCGCGGGGTTGCCCGCATCCTCATAGGTAGAAATTCACATGGATAAGTTGATCGTCAAGGGCGGCAAGCCCCTCCGCGGCAAGATTGCCATCAGCGGCTCTAAAAACTCGGCCCTTCCCATTTTGGCGGCCACCCTCCTCACCCCGGAGCCGTGCGTCCTCCACCGCGTCCCCGATTTGAGCGACGTGCGCTACATGCTGGAAATCCTGGAGCACCTTGGTGCGGAGGTTTCCTTCAAGGACGGCACCGTCCGCGTCTGCGCGGCGAAGATCCATTCCGAGGCTCCCTACGAGCTGGTCCGCAAGATGCGCGCCTCCATCTGCGTCCTGGGCCCCCTCCTGGCCCGCTGCGGCCGCGCGACGGTTTCCCTCCCCGGCGGCTGCGTCATCGGCGATCGCCCGATCGACATTCACCTGCGCGGCCTGGAAGCCCTCGGCGCGCATGTGGAGAGCGAGGACGGAAACATCGTCGTCACCTCCGGCGCGGGACTCAAGGGCGCCGAGATTCCCCTGGGCGGCAAGTTCGGCTCCACCGTGCTGGGCACGGACAACGTCATGATGGCCGCCACCGCGGCTTCCGGCACGACGCGGATCGAGAACGCGGCCGCCGAGCCCGAGGTGCAGGACCTGGCCAATTTCCTGGCCAAGATGGGCGCGAAGATCCGCGGCCAAGGCACCAAGCACATCGAGATCGACGGCGGCACGCCCCTCCACGGCGCGGAGCACACGGTCATTCCCGACCGGATCGAGGCGGGCACCTTCGTCATCGCGGGCCTTATCACCAACGGCGACCTGACCCTGGAAGGCGTCGACTGCTCCCACATGGAGAACATCCTGGAGCCGCTGCGGAAGAGCGGCGCGCTGCTGGAGCCCGCCGGTGACTCCCTGCGCGTGCGCGTGGGCACGCCGCTCAAGCCCCTCGACCTCGTCACGGAGGTCTATCCCGGCTTCCCCACCGACATGCAGGCCCAGTTCTGCGCCCTGCTGGCCATGACCCCCGGCATCAGCGCCGTCACGGAAAAGATCTTCCCGAACCGCTATATGCACCTGAGCGAGCTCAAGCGCATGGGAGCCAACATCGACCTGGAGGGCAGCACCGCCATCCTGCGCGGTGTCGCCGAGCTGGACGGGGCCCCCGTCATGGCCTCCGACCTGCGCGCCTCCGCCGCCCTCGTCCTGGCCGGCCTGGCCGCCCAGGGCACGACGGAAGTCAACCGCGTCTACCACATCGACCGCGGCTACGAGCGGATCGACGAGAAGCTGCGCCAGGTGGGCGCCGACATCGAGCGCCAGGCATGAGCACGCCGCGCAAGGTGATCTACCCGGGCAGCTTCGACCCGATCACCAACGGCCACCTGGACGTCCTGGCCCGCGCGCAAAACCTGTTCGACGAGGTCATCCTAGCGGTTTCCACGAACGCTTCCAAAAATCCCCTCTTCACCATCGAGGAGCGGTGCCAAATGGCTCAAGAGGTGGCCAAGGATTTTCCGAAGCCATTTCGGGTCGCCACATTTGACGGGCTGTTGGTCGATTTCGTGAAAAAGGAAGGCGCGTGCGCCATCCTGCGCGGCCTTCGGGCCATCTCCGATTTCGAGTTCGAATTCCAGTTGGCCCTCATGAACCGGAATCTGGCCCCTCAGATCGAGACCGTTTTTCTCATGCCGCGGGAGTCTTATACCTACCTGAGTTCCTCGATGATCCGGCAGGTTTGTTCCCTCAATGGGCCGATCGGCGCCTTTGTCCCGGCCCATGTGGAGCGGGCCTTGGTCGCCAAGCTGGCGTCACGCAGCGCCTAGCCGCCGCCGCACGGCGGCGATCTGCGCCGTCCAGTCCCCTTCCCGTTCCTGGGGGAAAAGCTCCAGCGTCGGATACCAAATGGAGCGGCCGTTTTTCCCGGCCCAGCGCCAGTCGGCCCATTGCGGCAGGAGAACCCATCCTGGCCGTCCCAGCGCTCCCGCCAAATGGGCGGAGGAAGTGTCGACCGTCACAACGAGGTCGAGCGCCTGCATGATCTCCGCCGTTTCCCGGAAATCCCGCAAGCCGGAGCCCCGCTCCTCCGCGCCCAGGACTTCCTGAAGGAAGGCCGCCTCCTCCCGCGTGACGTCCTTTTGCAGGAGCACCCAGTCAACCGGCAATCCGGCCAGGGAGCGTAGGGATTCCAGAGGGATCGTCCGGTTGCGGCCGCCGGGCGGCTTGGCCCTCCAAACAAGGCCTACCCGGGGACGCGGACTGGGGGGCAGCGGGGCGGCGGGAACGGACAGATAGGGGATCGGCGTCGGGATCGTCTCCGGCGTCACCTCCAGAATGCGGCCCAGGGAGAGGAGCGGAAGCTGGCGGGCGAAGGGCGGGATCTCATGGTCCTGGGTGAAGACCGGCACGCCGGGCATATCGGCCAGGAGCCGGTAAAGCTCCCGGTGGCAGGCCAGGTAGAGCGTTTGCGCGCGTTCCCGCACCCGGGGCAGGAAGCGGATGAATTGGATCGAGTCGCCGAAGCCCTGCTCGCAGTGGATGAGCAGCGGCGTTTCGGGGCCCAACGGCTTGCCGTCCCAGAACGGAGCGCGGCGGGTGTAGACAGTGGCTACGGCTTGGCCGAATTCCATCCGTGCCTCGTAATCCTCGAAACCCCGCTTGAAATCCCCCTGGGAAAGGCGGTGCAGGGCCAGGCTGAAGCGGATCTCCGGATCGTCCGGACGGAGGGAAACGGCCTCCTGGAAAGCCGTCTCGGCGGCTTCGGGACGGTCCAGGCGCAGGTTTAAGAGCCCCAGGGCGCGCCAGACGCGGTGGTCGCGCGGGGCGGGCAGGGATTCCAAAATGGCGTGGGCTTCGGCGTAGGCCCCTTGCTCGAAAAGGGTCTGCGCCTGGGAGAGCGCCGTGTCCCGGTTCACGCGGCTTCTTGGAGGGGGTGCCAGAGCGCCTGGAGATTGCGCCGGTTCAGCCAGGCGGCGCCCAGGCCGAAGGCAGCCATCCCCCCGCCCAGGCAGGTGATGAGAAGCGAGGGGCCTAGGATCCTGAGCAGTTCCCCGTTGAGATGGAGCGCCAGCGCGACGAGGAAGGCCACCGAGGTGCAGAAATTCCGCAGAGCAAAGAGGCGGCCACGGCACGCGTTGGGCACCTCCGCCTGGAGGCGCGCCTCAATGGGAATGACGAAGAGGGCGCTGCTCCAGCCCAGGATAACGCAGACCAGAAGGGCCTTCATGTATCCGTGCAGGTGCCCGAAGCCCGCCAAAAGAAGGCCGAGGCCGACGAAGCTTACGAAGGGCAGAGCCGCGCTGCGGGTCCATCTGCGGGAGGAGCCGCAGGTCAGGCTGCCGAGGCCCAGGCCCGCGCCCATCGCACCCAGCATGAGGCCGATGGCGATGAGCGGCATGTTGATGACGGGCGGCCTGGGCGCGACGCGGGAAAGAAAGCGCCCGAAGGCTGCGACGCCATGGTGCAGGACGGAGAGATCGAGGTGGCCGACGGCGAATTCCAGCACGGAAATCATGAAGAACCCGGTGACGAAGGCGAAGAGGGTGTTCAGCACGATGATCCACTGGGTCGGCGGATTCTCCCGCACGTATTGCCAGCCGGCGGCGATCTGCTTCCACGTTCCGTGCTTCTCCGTACGGGGCGCGGGTTTTAGGTCGGCGGCGATCCGCAGGATGAAGTAGGCCGAAGCGGCAAAGCCGAAGGCGGTGATGAAGAAGCTGGCCCGCGCCCCGAAGATGGAGGCCACCAAGCCGCCGCAGAAGGTGCCAACGAGGCTGGCGATGACGCCCACCATGGCGATGAGAGCGTTGGCCGGGATGAGGTCGGCGGGGGGCACCAGCTGCGGCAGGGCGGCCTGACGCGCGGGAATGAAGAGGGAGTTCATCCCCCCGATGAAGAAGACGATGACGTAAACCCAGCCTAGGTTATGCAGGAGGAACCAGATGGCGATGAGGACGGAGACCAGGAGGACGCGGGAGAGATCGGCAAAGATCAGGACCCGCCGCCGGTTGCAATGGTCGATGACCCAGCCGATGAGGGGGGCGAAGAGAAGCCCCGGCAGCATGCCGACGAAGATGACCCGCGCGCTTTCCTTGCCGATCTGGGTGCCTTGGTTCAGCCCCAGTACGACCGTGAGCAGGGCGCATTGGTAGAACCGGTCCCCGATGGAGCTGATGATCTGCCCGAACCATAGCCGGAAGAAATCCGGCTGCCGGAGAACCTGCCAGAAGCGACCCACGGAGAACTAGCGCTTGCCGATGGGAAGCAGCGCGCCGAGCAGAAGGAAGAAGGCGACCAGAAGCAGGCAGTAAAGGGTGATCCAGAGGCCGAGGCCCGGAACGACTCCCCTTACCGTGCGGTCCAGGAAGGAAGCGTCCAGGCTGTAGCGGGCCAGGAAGTAGACGCCGGCGGAGATCAGGCCCGTCAAAAGGAGGATGGTGCGGGAGCCGAAGGCGATGGTGTAGAGCACCATGCCCAGCACGGTCAGCGCGGGCAGCAGGTAGATGATGAGGACGGTGTTCCCGGAGGAGCCGACGTTGAACGACTCCGAAATCTGCTGGATCATCTGCTGGTCCAGGGGCTGGGCGCTATGGGACATGGAGATCAGGTTCATGGCGCTCTCCCCATTGAGGGGCTTGTCGAAGGCGACGCGGGAATCCTCGTCACGCAGGGAGAAGTAGGTGGCGCCCCAGGAGGCGGAGGCGGCCCCGTTAAGCTGGTTGACCAGCTGCTCGCGCTCGGCGACGCGGTTGAAGGGGGCGACCTGGAGTTTGACCCAGGGAATGAAGAAGGCGGCGACGGCCAGAAGGACGGCCAGCCAGCCGAGACGGAGGAACAGGGTGCGCATGGGGGTTGATGCTAGTGTTTTGGCCAGGCTTGGCAATGGCTCAGACGCTGTGTTCGTGCTGGGGGGCTGGAACCAATTGGTGGCGGCGGGTCTTCGGGCCGGGACGCAGGCCCAGGGGCTTGGCGGGGCCGAGGACCTGCTCGATCTTTTCCAGGACGAAGACGTCGAGCATCTCGTCCGTGTGGGGATCGTAGACCTGGTAGGGGGCGATGTAGCCGCGCAGGCGGTATTCGTAGTTTTGGTCGTCGCCTTTGTCCCCGCCTTTATAGCGCCAGGGGGCCACGGCGACGCCCGGCGTTTCCCGCAGGGCGACCCAACGACCGCGGCTCCAGCCTTCGTTGGGCAGGCGGACCCAACCCCAGCCGCCGCTGTCGATTTTCGACTCGAAGAAGCGGTGGGCAATGAATTCCTGGCTGACCACGCCCGCGGGCGCGGCCGGAAGCGGCATGCGGGGAATGGGCATGGCGCGCTCCACCGGCTCTTCCGTCTCCGGCGCAGTGGCCGGAGGGGCCGGAGGGGCCACGGCGGAAGGCGTGGGAGGGGCCGCGGGGGCCGGGGCGTTCGTGGAGGCGGTCTCCTGGGCAAACGCGCCAAGGGCCAGGAGAAGGAGCGCCGTCAGGAGGGAGAAAAGAGATTTCATTGGTTCCATTTGCCGCCGCGGGAGACGACGGGGATCGAGCCGTTGGCGTAGTCGGTCTTGCCGATGGCGCCGGTCATGAGGAAGCCGAGGTGCCGTTTCCAGACGTCGCTAAAATACTCGCCGGTGTGGCAGCCCCAGCTCTTGGCCGTGGCTCCTTGGGCAAAGGCGCCGGGCTCCAGGTAGCGGATGGCGCGGGCGTGAAAGAAGTTCATCGCCATCGCGTCGAAATCGTTGCTGTAGTCGAAGAGGAAGCAGTTCCGGTTGGAGTGGCCGAAGAACTCGAAGTCGATGATGGGCTCTACGGCGCGGTTTTTGCCCTGGTTGACGTAATTGATCAGCTCCGGCGTGGTGTCGAACCAGAAGAGGGAGACGCCGTCCTCGTTGGCTTCCTTGATGATCTGCGGCAGCAGTTTTTCCCCCATCTCCTCCCCGCGCCGCAGGTAGGCCGGGCGGAAGACGATCCAGGTCACCTCGTCCTGCGGGGCCTTTTCCGCCATGATTTGCTTGATGCGGAGATGGGCACCCCGGATGAAGTTGCCCCAATAGATGTCATGGGAGCTTTTCTTCCCCCGCTCAAAGAAGCGCAGGGCGGGGCCGCCGCTCACGATGAGGTATTCCCGGGCCTGGGGCGCGGGAGCTAGGGAGGCCGTGGAAGGCGCCGCCGTGGAAGCGGGCGCCGTTTCCTGGGCGGGGAGAGAAGAGGCCAGGCCCATGACGGCAGCCAGGCAAAGGAAGAGCCGGCGGAGTTTCAACGGGTGGAGGGCGCGGGGGCCGGAGTGGAGGAGTTCGCCTTCCCCTTGGCGGAGTAGGGGTCGAAGCGGAAGATCACCTCGCCGGGCTTGCCCAGGTTGAGGCGGTCGCGGGCGATCCGCTCGATGTATTCCTGATTGGATTTCAGCAGCTCGAACTGGCGGTTCCCCTGGCGGTTGGAGGATTGCTCCAGGGCGATCAGCTGCGCCAGGCGCTCCTTCTCGGCCTGCAGGCGCTGCACCTGCCGGATCACCGGCAGGAAGCAGGCCAGGACGACGGCCACCACACCCAGCGCCAAAAGGAGCTGGGTGATCCGGGCCAATTTGGCCCAGATATTGCCGGTGGCCCGCCGCCGGAGCGAAACGCTGCCCAGGTCGAGGAGCTTGGAGCTCATCCTTTCTTTAGAGCGTGCCTCCGAAGACGGCGTTCGCGCCGAGTTCTTCTTCGATGCGGAGGAGCTGGTTGTATTTCGCCAACCGGTCGGAGCGGGAGAAGGAGCCAGTCTTGATCTGGCCCACATTCAGCGCCACGGCGATGTCGGCGATGGTGGTGTCTTCGCTCTCGCCGGAGCGATGGCTGAGGATGGAGGTGTAACCGGCGCGCTTGGCCATCTCGACGGCGTCGAAGGTCTCCGTCAGGGTGCCGATTTGGTTGACCTTCACCAGGATTGAGTTGGCCACGCCCAGGTCGATGCCCTTCTTGAGGAATTCGACGTTGGTGACGAAAAGGTCGTCGCCGACCAGCTGCGTGCCGGAGCCCATGGCGTCGGTCAGCTTCTTCCAGCCGTCCCAATCGCTCTCCGCCAGGCCGTCCTCGATCGAGATGATCGGGTACTTCTTGGCCAGCTCCTGGTAGTATTTCACCAGCTGCTCGGAGGAGAGCTTCCGGCCGTCGGACTTCTTGAAGACGTATTTCTTGGAGGCGCGGTCGTAGAACTCGCTGCTGGCGGTGTCGAGCGCCAGGAAGATGTCCTTGCCCAGCTTGTAGCCGGCCTTCTTCACGGCGGCGGCGATGACTTCCAGGGCGTCTTCCGTCGACTTCAGCGCGGGGGCGAAGCCGCCCTCGTCGCCGACGGCGGTGCTCAGGTGGCGGTCATGGAGGACTTCCTTCAGGGTGTGGAACACTTCCGTGCCGTAACGGATCGCCTCGGAGAACGTGGGCGCGCCCTTCGGCACGATCATGAATTCCTGGAAGTCGATCGGCGCGTCGGAGTGGGCGCCGCCGTTCATGATGTTGGCCAGGGGGACGGGGAGCGTGCGGGCGTTGGTGCCGCCCAGGTAACGGTAAAGAGGCAGCCCCAGCGCCGCGGCGGCGGCGTGGGCGGTGGCCAGGGAGACGCCCAGGAGGGCGTTGGCGCCCAGCTTGGCCTTGTTCTTGGTGCCGTCCAGCTGGATGAGGTGGCGGTCCAGGTCGGCCTGATTCACGGCGTCATGGCCCACCAGGGTCGGGGCGATGACGGAGCGGACGTTTTTGACGGCCTTCGTGACGGCCTTGCCCTTGAACTTGGCCTTGTCGCCGTCGCGCAGTTCGATGGCCTCGAATTCGCCGGTGCTCGCGCCGGAAGGGACGATCGCACGGCCACGGGCCCCTCCTTCCAAAATAACCTCTGCTTCCAGAGTGGGATTTCCGCGGGAATCAATAACCTGCCGAGCCGTAACCGATCGAATCTTCGTCAATGCCATAAGTTGTCCTGCTTTTTTGCCTGAAAAGAGAGAGCGCATCAACCCCCATTCCTGAAGGCTTTCTCTTCTCTCAAAGGCGTTTCCGACTATCGCGAAGCTCTGTTCTTTTCCCCCGCCGGGAAAAGAATGGAACACCCCTCGATTGGGAAAATTATTCCCTTTTTAGTCATGACAAAAATACCATCGGTAGGATTTTTCCTGCGTCCCCATCAAAAATAACAAATATAAATCGCTTGTTATTAAGTATTTAAGGATTTTTAAAAAACCGTTGGCACGACCGGTGCTCAAAGGAAGCATCCGCAAACCATGGCGGACATAAAGCAAAACTACGAAAGTTTTTAACTAGCGAATCAAGGAGGAATTATGACTGTCATCGGTACGAACTACGCTGCGAGCATGTCCGGGTATTATTTAAATCGAAATACCACGGCTCTCAACCAAAGCCTGGAGCAGCTCTCCTCAGGCTCCCGCCTCACCAGCAATCCGAACGACGCGGCCGGTCTGGCCGTGGCCGGACAGCTGACGGCGCAAAACAGCCGCTTGGGCTCGGCCATCAACAGCGCCAATGACGTCATCTCCTTTGCCCAGACGGCGGACGGCTTCCTTTCCACCATTCAGTCCATGCTGACCCGCATGAGCGAGCTGGCCCAGGAAGCGACCAACGGCGCCTTTGGTTCCTCCGACCTGGCCAACTACCAGACGGAATACTCCAACCTGCTGAGCACGCTGGATCTCATCGCCAGCAACGCGTCTTTCAACAACTCGTCGATCTTCTCCAATACGACGCTGACGGTCTGCATCAACGGCTTCGGCGCGGTCGACAGCCTGGTGTTGAACACCATCGGCTACTCCACCAGCTTGGGGATCAATCTGACGAGTTTGACGACGACGGCTTCGGCGCTGACTTCCCTCTCCGCGCTCAATTCCGCGATCTCCTGCATCACCAATCGCCGTGCGATGGTCAATGCGGACATTTCCAAGTTCAACTTCCACATCTCCAACATGCAGACGGAGCAGGTCAACATCGAGGCGGCCACCAGCGCCATCGCCGACCTGGACATGGCGGCGGGCAGCACGGCCCTTTCCAAGAACCAGATCCTGGTTCAGGCCGCCACCTCCATGCTGGCCCAGGCCAACGCCTCCCAGCAGACGGTGCTTACCCTGCTGCGCAGCCAGTAATTCCAAGGGCGGCGCGGAGCCAGGCTCACCCGGCTCCGCGCCTTCCGCGCAAAAAATTTACGCCGCTTCCGGAAACGGAAGCGGCGTTTTAGGTTTTGGGAGAGGGACTCTCTTCCCGCGCGAAACTAAGCCTTATAAGGAGCGATCGACTCGATCCGGACTTCCTTCTCTCCGCCGTCCTCGGTCGCAATCTTCAGGGTGGCTCCAACCGGGTGTTTGAGAAGCGCCTGGGCCAACGGGGTAAGGTAGGAGATGATGCCCTGGGCGGGCTCGCTGTCCCAAGCGCCCAGCAACGTGTAGCGGGAGCGCCGGCCGTCGGCCGTGTCCGTAAGTTCCACGGTGGTGCCGATGTTGACGGCGCTGCAATCCGGGTTGGCGAAATCGGTGCCCTGGGCGCGGACGAGGAGCGATTCCAGCTCCGCCTTGCGGCGCATGAGCACGGTCTGCATTTCCTTGGCGGCCTTGAACTCGTGGTTCTCCCGCAGGTCTCCGTAGGAGCGGGCGATGCCAATTTCCTTGCTGTTCTCGGGGATCTTCTTGGTGACGATCTCTTCCAGTTCCAGCTTGCGGCGGTTCAGGCTGTCCCAGCTGACGATGAGGGTGGCGTCTTCCGCGTGGGTGCGGTCGCCGACGACCAGCTCCTGCATCTCGGGGTAAAGCTTGATGAGGATCGCCAGCAGGGAACGCTTGTCCAGCTCCTTGAAGACGGGGGTCAGGAGGATGGAGCGGGTGACGTCGCGGACGTCATCCAGGCTGGCTTCCCGCAGGAGGGTGGCCATCACTTCCTTGTCCGTGTGGATCAGGTCGTAAAGCTTGGTGCCGCGCTTGAGGTCGCCCATTTGATCCTTTTCCAGCACGGAGAGGATGGCCATGACCAGCTGCGGGCCGAAGAGAGGGGCGAAAAGCTCGTCCCGGTTCTTGACCAGCCAGTAGAGAAGGTCGGTGGAAACGGTGCGCTCCCGGATGAGGCGCTGAAGGGCGTCGACGACCTCCTGGTGCCGGTTGGCCGCGGCAAAGACGGTGGTCACGGAGTCGCCCATGCGGCCGGTGGCGTTAGGCAGTGCGCTTAGGAAAAGGGCGGGCCATTCTTCCGGGCGGGCGGCGGCGACGACGGTCAGGAGCTTGGTCTGGCGGGGGCCGCTGATCTTTTCCAGCAGTTCGCCGAAGGCTTTCGCGGTGGTCGGCACCAGGGAGGGGACGGACTGAGCGCCTTCCACGGCGGGCTGACCGGCGTGGGCCAGGAATTCGTCGCGCAGGAGGGCCAGCTCGACGCCTTTGGCCAGCTGGGACTTGGGCAATTTGGAAAGGGTGCTTTCGACGGCCTGGGCCACCTCGTCGGCGATGGCCGGGTCCTTGATCTCGCCCCAGTGCTTGGAGAGGGCGGCCACGGTGTTGATCTGGGCCTCGACGCCGCCGTTGACGGAGGCGCGGAACTGCTCGACGGCCTGGACGCCTTCCTGCAGGGGGGCTTCCAGGATGCGGAAGGCTTCGTTCTTCCGGGTCGGGATATGGTAGGTGCCGGTCTTCTTTAGGGCGCGCTTGGCCCCTTCCCACCACTTTTTCCAATCGGCGGCGGAGATGACTTCCGGAGAGAGGGCGGCCTGGATGTTCTCCGCGCTGGCCTGGGAGCCGAGGCTCTCGATGCAGTTGTGGACGACGGCGGCGGGATCGCTTTGGGCCTGCCCTTTGAGGCCGGCCATGTCGTCGGTCTTGCGGGCGTAGATGTGGGTGGGAGGCAGGAGAGTCAGGGACTCCAGCGCGTAGGAGTAAGACATGGAATGCCCGGCCTTGCTCTTGAAGTCGATGATGACCTGGCCCAGGAGGGTGTTGTGTTCCCGAATCTTTCCGTATCCCCAGCTGCGGTGGTGGCAGAATGTGCCCGGCGCGATGGCCGCAAGTTGTTCAGGGGAAAGGGCGTCGGTTTCAGGGGAAGACATGGGGCAAAGATCATGACGGACCTCCCCGGCCCTGGTAAAGCCTTTTCCCGGCTAAGCGGGTTTCGGACCCTTCTTTTTAGGCGCGGCCAGTTTTTTGGCACCGCCGTAGGTGACGGCGGCGGGCTTGGCCTCCCGGGGCTCGATCTTGTCGATCCCCAGCTGCTTTTTAAGCTCCTGCACCTGGTCCCGGAGAAGGGCGGCTTTTTCATATTCCAGGTTGTTGGAGGCCTCGATCATCTCTGATTGGAGTTCTTTCATGAGGTCGACGACGTCGAACTGCCCGGCCCCTTCCTTAAGGACCATCTTTGTCGCCTCGCTCCCTTTGATGACGGTGCGGAGGCTTTCCTGGACGGCGCGCTTGACGCTCTTCGGAACGATGCCGTGGGCCTCATTGTAGGCGATCTGGCGCTTCCGGCGGTGTTCGGTGATGTCCAGGAGGGCCTTGATGGATCCGGTGATGTGGTCGGCGTAGAGGATGACGGTGCCCGCGACGTGCCGCGCGGCGCGCCCGGCGATCTGGATGAGCGACTTTTCCGAGCGGAGGTAGCCCTCCTTGTCCGCGTCCAGGATGCCGACGAGGGAAACTTCCGGCAGGTCGAGGCCTTCCCGGAGCAGGTTGATGCCGACGAGGACGTCGAACTCCCCTGCCCGCAGGCCGCGCAGGATCTCGACCCGCTCGATGGCGTCGACGTCCGCGTGGAGGTAACGGACGCGGATCTCCAAGTCGCGCAGGTAGTCGGTCAGGTCCTCCGCGGTCCGCTTGGTAAGCGTCAGGACCAGGACGCGTTCCTGCTTCGCCACCCGCTCGCGGATCTGGGCGATGATGTCGTCGATCTGTCCGGCCAGCGGCTTGATGACGATGGTGGGGTCCAGGAGGCCGGTGGGGCGGATGATCTGCTCCGCCACGATGCCTCCGGTCAGCTTCATCTCATAATCGCCCGGCGTGGCGGAGACGAAGAGGCGCTGGCCGGTCAGGGCCTCGAATTCCGGGAAGTTCAGAGGCCGGTTGTCCAAGGCGGAAGGCAGGCGGAAACCGTGGTCGACCAGGACCATCTTGCGGGAGCGGTCGCCGGCATACATCGCGCCGATCTGGGGCACGGTGGCGTGGGACTCGTCGATGACGGTGAGAAAATCCTTCGGGAAGAAGTCGATGAGCGTGTAGGGCCGGGAGCCCGGGGCGCGCCCGGCCAGGTGGCGGGAGTAGTTCTCGATCCCGTTGCAGAAGCCCATTTCCTCCATCATCTCCAGGTCGTAGGTGGTCCGCATCTTGAGACGCTGGGATTCCAGGAGCTTCCCCTGCTTTTCCAGCTCGGCGAGGCGCTCATCCATCTCCGCGCGGATCGCGGTCATGGCCCGCTTCATCTTCTCGAAGGGGGTGACGAAATGCTTTGCCGGGAAAAGGATCGTCCGGTCCAGCCGCTCCAAGGTCTCCCCGGTCAGGGAATCGATGCGGGTGAGCCGCTCCACCTCGTCCCCGAAGAACTCGACCCGCAGCGTCGTCTCCTCCGTGGCGGGGCCGACTTCCACGACGTCGCCCCGGGCCCGGAACTTGCCGCGGCCCAGGTCGAAGTCGTTCCGCTCGTAATGGATCTCCACCAGCTTCGTGAAGAGCTGTTCCCGGGTCATCTTCTGCCCCAGCTGGAGCGGGCAGATCATGAAGGCGTAATCCTCCGGCGAGCCGAGGCCGTAGATGCAGGAAACGGAGGCGACGACGATGACGTCCCGCCGCGTGAGGAGGGAGCTGGTCGCCGAAAGGCGCATCCGCTCGATCTCCTCGTTGATGGAAGAGTCCTTCTCGATATAGGTGTCGCTGGAGGGGATGTAGGCCTCCGGCTGGTAGTAATCGAAATAGGAGACGAAGTATTCGACGGCGTTGTTCGGGAAGAACTGCTTGAACTCGCTGTAGAGCTGCGCGGCCAGCGTCTTGTTGTGGGAAATGATGAGGGTGGGCCGATCCAGACGGGCGATGACGCTGGCCGTGGTGTAGGTCTTGCCGGAGCCGGTCACCCCCAGCAGCACGCTGTCCTGTTCCCCGGCGGAGATCCGCTTCACCAGCTTTTCAATCGCTTGCGGCTGGTCCCCGCACGCGGGATAGGGGGACTGAAGGTCAAAAGACATCCCCCCTAATTTGGCGCGAAATTAAGGAATGTAAATTTCGGCGCGTTCAATAATAATCGCAGCCCATGCGCATTCCTTTGGCTCTCCTCATCTTTTTGACCTGCACGGGCCTCCACGCCGGTCCCCTCGCCCAAGCCCTGCAACCCGCCATCGACCAGCACGCCATTGCGGGAGCGGCCGTCGTGGTGGCGGACGGCAGCCGTATCCTGGACTCGGAAGCCGTGGGCATGGCCGACGTGGCCGCCGGGCGGCCGATGAAGCCGGACGACCTATTCTGGATCGCCTCCATGAGCAAGGCGATGACGGCCGCCTCCCTCATGATGCTGGTGGACGAGGGGAAAGTCGACCTGGACGCCCCGGTCGAGGCCTACCTACCGGAGTTCAAAGGCCAGAAAGTGCGCCTGCCGGACGGCACCTTGAAGGAGCCCAGCCACCCTCCCCGCGTCCGGGAGATCCTCTGCCATACGGCGGGCTTCGACTTCGGCTCCCCGGCGGAGAAACCGACGCGCGATCTGTTGCCGTTGGCCGTGGCGGTGAAGAGCTATGCCGCCGAGCCCCTCATCTATGATCCGGGCACCCAATACAAATACTCCAACGAGGGCCTCAACACGGCGGGCCGGATCGTCGAGGTCGTCAGCGGCATGCCTTACGAGAAGTTCATGCAGGCGCGGCTCTTCACGCCGCTGGGCATGACGGACACCACCTTCTTCCCCACCGCCGCGCAGGTGGCCCGGCTGGCCAAAGCCTACGTGCCTGATGAGCAGGGCGGCCTGAAAGAAATCCAAATCAATCAGTTAAAATATCCGCTGGATGGCCCAGGCCGCTACCCGATGCCCGCGGGCGGCCTCTTTTCCGACGCGGCCGACGTGGTCAAATTCTGCCAGATGCTCCTGAACGACGGCGTGGCCGACGGCCGACGCTACCTTTCCCATGACGCCCTGGCGGAGATGACCACCTCCCAGACCCGCCTGCCGGACCACTTCTACGGCTTTGGCCTGGACGTAAGGAATGGCGTATGGAGCCACGGAGGCGCCTACAAAACCCACATGCGGATCGACGTGCCGCACCACCTCATCCGGGTCTTCATGGTGCAATACGGCGGGAAAGATTGGCCCAAGGTGGAAGGCAAAAATCCCGTGGCCCTGGTCGATGCCGCCGTGGCGAAAACCTTCCACGAAGGCCGCCCGGCCGACGCGGCGGGTACGGAAGGGTCCAACAACCCGAGTCCCTAGGACCGATCGACCTGGAAGGTCTGGAGCACTTTGTCGAAGAGCGCCAAGGAGGCGTCGTCATCGACCAGGGCGGTGCAGGTCACCACGATCATTCGCCCCTGCTTGCCCGAGAAGAAATAGAAAATCTGGCGCAGCTTCCGGTTTTCCTGCGTGTCCCGCACGGCGGCCTTGACCCCCTTTAGGCCGGAGTCGTTGCTGAAGGAGGATTCCTTCCAGCCGGAGGCGTCGGGAAAGGTCTGCTTGAAGGCCTGCTTGTTCTTGGCCACGTATTCTTCCAGGGAGCCGGCGAAGGCCTCGTCGACCACATTGATGTTGGGGCTGAACTTGTCCGCCACCGGGCCAAGGGCCACGGGATTGGAGATGCCGGGCAGCTGGCGGATGCTCCATCCCGGAGGCGCCGTGTAGGCGAAGCCGACGTTGGGATTGGCCACCACCTGGGCCTGCGCGGAGGCGGCCAGAAGCAGCGTGAAGAGGAAAAGGAGCCGGATCATGGAACCTGGATTAAAGCAGGGACAAAAAAAGGGGCCAGGCCTTTCGGCCTGGCCCCTTCCGGGGAGCTTTTGGCTTTAAGCGTCAGGACTTAGTAGTCCATCCCGCCCATGCCGCCCATCCCGCCGTGGCCGTGGCCGGCGGCGGCGGGCTTATCCTTCTCCGGCAGCTCGGTGATCACGGCTTCCGTGGTCAGGAGCAGGCTGGCGATGGAGGCCGAGTTCTGCAGGGCGGAGCGGGTCACCTTGGTCGGGTCGACGACGCCGGCCTTCAGCAGGTCGATGTACTCGCCCGTGGCCACGTTGTAGCCTTCGTTGCCCTTGCGGTTCTTCACCTCGTTGACGACGACGCTGCCTTCGCCGCCCGCGTTGGAAACGAGGGTGCGGAGGGGCTCTTCGATCGCGCGGCGGATGATCTGCGCGCCGACGGCCTCGTCACCGGTGAGGGTGAGCTTCTCGATGGCCTTCTGGGCGCGGATGAGGGCCACGCCGCCTCCGGGGACGATGCCCTCTTCGACGGCGGCACGGGTGGCGTGCAGCGCGTCTTCGACGCGGGCCTTCTTCTCCTTCAGCTCGGTCTCGGTGGCCGCGCCGACGTTGATGACGGCGACACCGCCGGCCAGCTTGGCCAGGCGCTCCTGGAGCTTCTCCTTATCGTAGTCGCTGGTGGTCTCCTCGATCTGGCGGCGGATCTGGGTCACGCGGCCGCTGATGTCGGAAGCCTTGCCGGAGCCTTCGATGATGGTGGTGTTCTCCTTGTCGATGACGATCCGCTTGGCGCGGCCGAGGTCGTCCAGGGAGACATTCTCCAGCTTCAGGCCGAGGTCTTCGGTCAGGAGCTTGCCGCCGGTCAGGATGGCGATGTCTTCCAGGATGGCCTTGCGGCGGTCACCGAAGCCGGGGGCCTTGACGGCCGCGACCTGCAGGGTCCCGCGCAGCTTGTTGACGACCAGGGTCGCCAGGGCCTCGCCCTCGACTTCCTCGGCGATGACGAGGAGCGGCTTGCCGCTCTTGGCCACCTTCTCGAGGAGGGGGAGCATGTCCTTCAGGCTGGAAATCTTCTTCTCATGAAGAAGGATGTAGGCGTTCTCCAGGACGGCCTCGAGGTCTTCGGGGTTCGTCACGAAGTAGGGGGAGAGGTAGCCCTTGTCGAACTGCATGCCCTCGACGACTTCCAGGGTGGTTTCGATGGTCTTGGCTTCCTCGACGGTCACGGTGCCGTCCTTGCCGACCTTGTCCAGCGCGTCGGCGATGATCTCGCCGATGGTGCTGTCCCAGTTGGCGGAGACGGTGGCGACCTGCTTGATCTCCTCCTTGTCCTTCACCTTCTTGGAGATCTTTTGGAGCTCCTCGGTGACGGCGGCGACGGCCTTGTCGATGCCGCGCTTGAGGCTGGTGGGGTTGGCGCCCGCGGTGACGTTCTTCAGGCCTTCGCGGTAGATCGCTTCGGCCAGGACGGTGGCGGTGGTGGTGCCGTCGCCGGCGATGTCGCTGGTCTTGGAAGCGACTTCGCGGACGAGCTGCGCGCCGATGTTTTCATAAGGATCTTCCAGCTCGATCTCCTTGGCGACGGTGACGCCGTCCTTGGTGATCGTGGGGGAGCCGAATTTCTTGTCCAGGACGACGTTGCGTCCCGCCGGCCCGAGGGTGGCCTTGACCGCGCGGCTCAGTTTCTCGACGCCGCGGAGGATCGCGTGCCGGGCGCTCTCATCAAACAGCAATTGTTTGGCTGCCATAATTGTGTGCTCTTTTTTTCTTTGGGGGTTAGTTCAAAACCGCCAGGACGTCGTCCTCGCGGAGAATCTGGTAGGTTTCACCGTCGACCTTGATCTCGGTGCCGCCGTACTTGCTGATCAGGACTTTGTCGCCCTTCTTCAGCTCGATGGGGACGCGCTTGCCGCTGTCGTCCAGGCGGCCGGAGCCGACGGCCACGACCTTGGCCTCCTGGGGTTTTTCCTTGGCGCTGTCCGGGATGATGATGCCGCCCTTACGGACTTCCTGCTCCTCGATCGATTTGACGAGGACGCGGTCGCCGAGGGGGCGAATGTTTGCTTCTGCCATATGCTTGTCTTTTAGCTAGGTAGGTTTGTTTTTGTTGGGTTGCTGACGGGGCCTTTCCTTTCGGTCCGGCCCTGTCTTCGGAAACTTTCGGCTCGGGGTTACTTCTTCCCCTTGCCCTTGTCGACCATCTCAAAGTCGGCGTCGATGACGTCGTCGCCCGCGGGCTTGGCCTGGGGCTCCGCGCCCTCGGCACCGCCGGCGGAGGCTTCCGCCTTAGCGGAGGCCTGCTTGTACATCTCGATGGAGATGGCCTGGATCTTCTCGTTGAGGTCGTCGGCCGCGGCCTTCAGGGCGTCGTTGTCCTGGCCCTTGAGGGCCTCGCGGACCTTCGCCACGGCGGCCTCGACTTCCGCTTTCTTGGCGGCGTCGACCTTGTCGCCCTGCTCCTTGAGGAGCTTCTCCGCCTGGTAGGCGGAGTTGTCGGCGTTGTTGTGCAGCTCGACGGCCTCGCGGGCCTTCTTGTCCGCGTCGGCGAACTGCTCGGCCTCCTTGGTCATCTTCTCCACCTCGTCCTTGGAAAGGCCGCTGGAGCCGGTGATGGAGATTTTCTGTTCCTTGCCGGTACCCAGGTCCTTGGCGGAGACGTGGAGGATGCCGTTGGCGTCGATGTCGAAGGTGACCTCCACTTGCGGCACGCCGCGCGGGGCCGGCGGGATGCCGTCCAGGTGGAAGACGCCCAGCTGTTTGTTGTCCTTGGAGAGCTGGCGCTCACCCTGGAGGACCTTGATCTCGACGCCCGGCTGGTTGTCGGAGAAGGTGCTGAAGATCTGCGACTTGCGGGTCGGGATCGTGGTGTTGCGCGGGATCATCGGGGTGGCGATGCCGCCCGCGGTCTCGATGGCCAGGGTCAGGGGGGTGACGTCCAGCAGGAGGACGTCCTTCACGTCGCCCTTGAGCACGCCGCCCTGGATGGCCGCGCCGATGGCGACGACTTCGTCCGGGTTCACGCCCTTGTGGGGTTCCTTCTTGATGAGCTTGCGGGCGATCTCGACGATCTTCGGCATGCGGGTCATGCCGCCGACGAGCACCAGCTCGTCGATCTGGTCGGCGGAGAGCTTGGAATCGCTCAAGCAGGCCAGGACGGGCTTGGTGGTGCGCTCGGCCAGGCTGTCGGTGAGCTGCTCCAGCTTGGCGCGGGAGAGCTTTTTCTGGATGTGCTTCGGGCCGGTCTGGTCGGCGGTGATGAAGGGCAGGTTGATCTCGTATTCCTGGGAGGAGGAGAGGGCGATCTTGGCCTTTTCCGCCTCTTCCTTCAGGCGCTGGACCGCGTCGGCCTGGCCCTTGAGGTCGATGCCGCTCTCGGTCTTGAACTCTTCCAGGAGCCAGTCCATGACGGTGTTGTCCCAGTCGTCGCCGCCCAGGTGGGTGTCGCCGTTGGTGGCCTTCACTTCAAAAACGCCGTCGCCGATCTCCAGGACGGAGATGTCGAAGGTGCCGCCGCCGAGGTCGTACACAGCGATCTTCTCGTCCTTCTTTTTGTCCAGGCCGTAGGCCAGGGAGGCCGCGGTGGGCTCGTTGATGATGCGCTGGACTTCCAGGCCTGCGATGCGGCCGGCGTCCTTGGTCGCCTGGCGCTGGCTGTCGTTGAAATAGGCGGGGACGGTGATGACGGCCTGGGTGATCTTCTCACCCAGCTTCGCCTCGGCGTCGGCCTTCAGCTTCATGAGGATGAAGGCGGAGACTTCCTGGGGGGAGTAGGTCTTTTTCTCGCCGTTGACCTCGACTTCGATGGCGCAGTCGCCGTTCTTGGCTTCGACGACCTTGTAGGGGACGCGATTGAGCTCGCCCTTCACCTCGGCGAATTTGCGGCCCATGAACCGCTTCACGGAGAAGACGGTGTTCTTCGCGTTGGTGACGGCCTGCCGCTTGGCAGCCTGGCCGACGAGACGCTCGCCCGTCTTCGTAAACGCCACGATGGACGGGGTCGTGCGGGCGCCCTCGGAATTTTCCAAAACCACCGGCTGTCCACCCTCCATGATCGACATGCAGGAGTTGGTGGTACCGAGGTCAATACCTAGAATATGTGCCATGCCTCTCCCCTGCACACCGCGTTCCATGAAGGGAATTATTTACTAATCCCTTTGAGCCAGTGACTTAAGATTCCCCTTACAAAAAGTGAAAAGCGATTTTAGAGACAAAATGGCGCAAGCCAGCGCCAAAATGCCCGCTATTCGAGGAATTCGACCTTATCCGCGACCAGGTAATACCGGGTGCCCGAATCGGAGTAAGCCCGTACGGTGCCGGTGACCCGCAGGGCGACTTCCGTGAAGGGCGTCAAGGAATGGAGCCGGTTCTGGACGGAGACGGGCAGCTTGTCGCCAATGACCTCGATGGTGTCGGGGCCTACCCGTATCTGGAAGGCGTGCGGAGCCGTTGCCGGGCACTCGTAGGAGCCGCGCATGAGGACCTTCTTGCCCGCGTAGGCGGCGGGCTTGGCCAGAAGGTCCGCGTACGTGGCGGAGGGAGGCTGGCCGGGCTTCGTTTCGGCGGGAGCGGCGTCGGCGGGGGGGGCGGTGAACTCGACGGAGCTGGCCTCGATCCGGTATTGCCCCTGCCGCAATGGGGACGGGCGGACGACGCCCTTCACCGTCACGACGCGGTTGGAAAAATTCGGCTCCTGGAGGAGCGTGGTCTGAACGTCGTTGGGAAGGCGGCCGAAGTCGACCTCCATGGAGTCGGTGCCGCGCCAAATGGTGAAGACGTTTTCCGAAGGGGAGCGGAAGTCGAAGCGGCCCTGCACCGTGGCGGGGGAGTTCAGGTAACGCTGGGAAAAGCGGGTGATCTCCGGGCAAGTCACGATGCCGTTCTTAGGATCGTAGGAGTAGTGGGCGGAGGAGCCCTCCACGTCGATCTTGGAGGCCATGATGAAGATGTCGTTGCCGTGTTCCGGGCCGTAGCGCGGCACGCCGGTGACGACGAGGGGCGTGTCGGAAAAAGGGCGCAGCCCGCGGACGACCTGCTGGGATTCCGGCGGCAGCTGGCTGATGAAGACGCTGACGGGATGGTCCCCCATCAGCATCTCGAAGACGGGCGCGGTATTTTGGAGGTAATGGAATTTGCCGTGAGCCCGGATGGTTTTCCCGTCGTAGCGGGGAAGATGGAGGCTCAAATCGGCGTAGCTGACTTCCGGCGGCCCGTCGGCGGCTTCCGTCTGGGCGGAGGCGGTCCCGGTTGCGGCGGCCAGGAAAAGCCAGAGGAGGAGCCGGCGCGTCATTGCCATGACCCCGGCTGGGGCTGGGAGCCGGAGACGCGCTGGAAGAGCGCCGCGCCGGCGTCCGGGGACGGCGGGGGCAGAGGGATGATCTCCTCCGGCGTGCCGCCGAAAGGCGGGCGCGGGCCGGAGGCGTGCGCTCCGTCCGTTCCCTGGATGAAGCCGATCAGCTCCTCGCTGACCCGGCGCAATTCCCGCGCCTGGGCGCTGAGGGCCTCCGCGGCGATGGCTGTCTGCTCCGCGTGGGCGGCGTTGGCCTGGGTGACCTGGTCGATGCTGCTGACGGCTTGGTTGAGCTGGCCGATGCCCAGGCTCTGCTCCGAGGAAGCCTGGGCCGTTTCCGCGCCGAAGGTGTCGACCTCCCGGATGCGGGCCAGGATTTCCTGCAGATGGCTCTGCATCGTCTGGGCGCTGGACCCCAGGCTTTGCAGGGAGCTGACCACCCGGCTGTTGATCTCGACGCCCCGCTCGCTCTTGTTGATGGAGTCCTCGATCATCTCGCTGGTTTCCTTGGCCGCTTCCGCGCTGCGGCGGGCCAGGTTCCGCACTTCCTCCGCCACGACGCCGAAGCCCATGCCCGCCTCCCCCGCCCGCGCAGCCTCGACGGCGGCGTTGAGGGCCAGCAGGTTGGTCTGAAAGGCGATCTCGTCGATGGTCTTGATGATCTTGGCGATGCCGTCGCTGGCCTGCTTGATGGCGGCGATTGAGTCCGACATCTCCGCCCCGGCGCGCCTCATCTCCTCCATGACGGAAGCCATCTGTTCCATGTCCCGCACGCCGTTTTGCGCGGTTTGCAGGGCGCTGTGGGCCCGCTGCTGGGCCAGTTTGGCGCTCTCGCTGTTATGGCGGCTGAGGCTGGACATCTGCTCCAGGGAGGCGCTGGTCTGCTGGAGGGCGGCCGCCTGCTGGCTGGCGCCCTGCGCCAGGGCGCTGCTGGTGGTGGAGACTTTTTCCGCGGCGGCGTTGGTTTCCTCCACGTTATGGGAGAGGCGCTCGATGATGTGGAGGCTGGGCCGGATGAGGGAGCGGGCCAAAAGGAGCGCCAGGGCGACGCCGGAGATGATCGCGCAGATGAGGCCGACGTAGAGGGTGATGGAGGCGTAGTTCAAATCCCCCGCGCTCCGCTGCGCGGCCTGGGAGGCCTGGGCCAGGCTCTTCGTCAGCAGGTCGGTGGAGACCCGGGTCAAATCCTCCTGGGCGGAGGCGACGATGCCGCGCTGCTGGCCGAAGGCGGCGCGGGTCTGGAAGGAGTCCTGCAGGGCCTGCTGAAAGGCGGGCATGCTCTCCCGGACTTTGCCCGCGGCGTCGGTGACGACGGAGGCGCGGGCCATGGAGGCCAGGTCGTCCAGCTGCCCATGGATCTTGTCGAAATTCTCGCCGGAGAACCATCCCCGCAGCTGGGAGTCGCGGATCTGGGCGTATTCCGTCTGCATCTGGCGGATCAGATCGGCTTCCTTGGCCACGCGGGCGGCGGCGGCCTTCGTCGCGGCGGGTTCGGCCTGCTGGATCTGGGTTAGGGCGTCGAGGTCGGTCTTGGACGTGTTGGCGGTGGTTTGCAGTTCCTTGAGCTGCTTTTCCAGAAGCACGGAGGTGTCGTTGAGGGTGGAGAACTGGCGGCGCAGGCGTTCGGTCGCGGCATGGAGATCCGGCAGGAGGCGGTGGAGAGGCTCCGCCTGGGGGTACCGGCGGCCCAGGGAGTCGGCCTCGTCCATTTTTCGGCCGATGGTGTTGAGGGAGTCGGGAGAGGCGACGCGGGCCAAATTCTGCAGGTCGGTGGCCAGCCGGGCCTGGGAAAGGTAGAGATTGGAAAGGTCTTCCGTGTGGCGGCGGACGGCCACGATCTGCCAGCCGGAGACCAGCTCCAAAGCGCCCGGGAGCAGCAGCAGGATGCAGCAGCCGATAAGGATCTTGGAGGTGAGGGAAAGGGATTGGAACGATTTCATGCCTGGTTTTTCACTGCCTCCGCGAACGCGGCGAAAAGGGGCCCGTATTGCGGATGGCGCTCCGGATGATACTGAACGCCCGCGACGAAGGAAGCCTTCCTGTGCCGCACTTGTTCGATGACGCCGTCGGCGGAGCGGGCCTCCACGGCGAGCCCCTCCCCCAGGCGGTCGATGGCCTGATGATGGGAGCTGTTCACTTTTTCAAAACGGCAGAAGGGGCGCTCCGCCTCGTAACGGAGGTCCTGGATGTTTCCGTCCCGCTGCTCCGGCAGGCCGTGGCCCGGGATGTCCAAAAGGAGGGTCCCGCCCAGGCCGACGTTGAGCACCTGGTGCCCGCGGCAGATGCCCAGGACGGGGATGCCCCGCTCCAGCGCGCGGCGCAGGGCGGGGAACTCCCAGGCGTCCCGGTCCGGCTCCGGCTCCTGGATGTGGGCGGGATCGGGCACGTCCTGGCGCAGGAAGGGTTGGGAAATGTCGCACCCGCCGGTAAGGAGGAGGCCGTCGGCCTCGTCCAGGGAGAGAGGGTGGCGCTGGTCGCGCAGGACGATTTCCGGGAAGGGGGCGAAGGAGCGGGCGAAGAGGTCTTCGTCCTTCGGGCGCATCCAGGTGGCGACGTGGAAAGGCATCGAGGCTAATCGGTAGCGCGCCCGCGCAGTTTTTTCAAATCCCCTCGCCGCTTCTTGTGGCGGAGGATCTTTTCCTTAAGCCCCCGGGGCCGGGGCGAGCGGCGGCGGCGCTGCTTCTCCCGCTCGGCGCGGCGGGCGGCGGTCTTTTCCCGCTCCCGCTCCGCCAGGCGCTCGGCCAGGAGGCGGCGGGCCTCCGTCCGGTTCTGCTCCCGGTGGCGGGAGCTTTCCGCGCGGACGGCCAAGCCGGTGGGGATGTGGCGGAGGTGGACGGCGGTGTTGACCTTGTTGACGTTCTGGCCGCCGGGGCCGGAAGAGCGGCAGAAGGTTTCGGCCAAATCGGCTTCGGGAATGGGGCGGGCCGCCATCGGCCCCTACTTTAGCGGGCGGGCCCCCTTTAAGTCACGGGCATTCAGGCGTCGCCGTGATGCTTCTTCGTGTCGACCATTTCGTAGGCCTTCCGGAGCATTTCGTCGCTGACCTGGATGGTCTTCACGTTGGCCTCGAAACCCCGCTGGCCGACGATCATGCTCACCATTTCCGTGGCGGGATCGACGTTGGAGATTTCCAGCGCGCCTGAGACAACGGTCCCCATCCCGCCCGTGCCGGGAGAGCCGGTGGAGGCCTGGCCGGAAGCGGCACTGGGGGAATAAAGGCCGCCGCCGGTGGGAGTCAGGCCCTGGCTGTTGCTGAAGTTGGCCAGCTGCAGGGTGCCCAGGTTTTGCGTACTCCCGTCGGAAAGGGTGGCGGTGATCGCCCCGCCGCTGCCTACGGAAAGGGAGGAGCCCGCGGGGGCCTGGACGCGGCTGCCGCCGCTCACCAGGTAGCCGCCGTCCGGCGTGCGCAGGTAACCCTGGGCATCCTGGACGAAATCCCCGCTGCGGGTATAGGAGGTATCCCCGCCGGAAGTTTCCACCTGGAAATAACCCTGCCCGCTGATGGCCAGGCTGGAGGCCTGCCCGGTCTGGAGAAGCGGGCCGCCGGAAAAATCGTAACGGACGCCGGAAGCGGCCACGCCCCCGCCCGCCTGGGCCGAGGCCTGGAGGGAGCGGGATTGGTAACCGGAGGTCACCGCATTGGCCAGGTTGTTGGCGGCGGTGTCGACGACCTGGGAATTGTAATTCAGGCCGCTGGCGGCGCTGTAGATGGCTCCAGTCACCCTTCCCTGCAAGCTAGTCCCGTTCCACCGGGACCAGGGCTTCGATAAAGGGGTCCGGGCCGCCCGGGGCGTAGCCGACGATGCTCTTGGAAAGGCGTTCCTTGGAATCCAGGACGATGCAGGTGGGCATCTCGTTGACGTTGTATTTCTCCCGCAGCCGCTCGTTCTGCTCCAGGAGGGCGGGGTCCTGGCCCGCCTGGTTTTCGCGGAAATCGATCCGGACCAGGACGAAATGCTTCGCCGCGTAGCGGCAGAACTTGGAGGTGTTGAAGACCTCATCCTCCATCCGCATGCTGGGCGCGGAGTGGTCCGAGCTGAGGAAGACCAAGAGAAGCGGATGCTCGATCCGCTTGGAGAGGGCGCGGGCGTCCTCATAATTGGTCATCCAGGCAGGCGTGGCCGCCCGGGCGGAGAGGCTGAGAAGGATCGCACAACCCAGCGCGATCAGGAGCGATGGCAGCGTGTGTTTCGTCATAATTCCTTGCTAAGGGCTTCCGAGCGCGCGCGCGCGGCCGCGACGGCTTCCCGCAAAATTTTCTCCCAGTTCCCCTCCTCCAGCACGCGGCATCCGGCCAGCGTCGTGCCGTTGGGGCTCTTTACCTGGGCGGCCAGGGCCAAGGGGGATTCCGAGGAAGCGGCGACCATCCCGGCGGCGCCCCGCACGGTTTGGACGGCCAGTTCCCGCGCCGCTTCCGGTGAGAGGCCCTGCTCGATCCCTCCCTCAATGAGGGCGTTGAGGAAGTGGTAGACGTAGGCCGGGCCGCTGCCGCTGACGGCGGTGACGGCATCCAGTTCCTTCTCCTCCACCCGGCGGGCCAGGCCGCAGCTTTCCAGGAGGGTTTGGACAAGGGCCAGGTCTCCTTCCGTCACGCCCGGCCCGGCGGCGTAGGCGGTGACCCCCTCCCCGATCAGGGTCGGCGTATTCGGCATCGACCGGACGACGCGGGCCTGAGGCCCCAGCAATTCCTGAAGACGGGAAAGCTTCAGCCCCGCCAGGAGGGAGACGAAGAGCTTGCCCGCCGCCGCTTCCCGCAGGGGCGGCAGGACCTCGGCGGCCTGGGCGGGCTTGATGCCCAAGAGAACGACGTCGGCGCGCTCGACCAAGGCCCGGTTGTCTTCCAGCGCCTCCGACCGGCCCGGCAGGGAGGCGGTGAAGGCTGCGCGGGAATCGGCGCTCCGCGCGGTGCCCAGGAAGGGAAAGGCGACGCTTCCCGCCGCCTTGGCCGCCAGGCCGCTGGCCAGCGCGCGGGCCATTTTCCCCGTGCCCAGGAAGCCGAGGACGGGGCGCTTCCCCTCCCGGCGGTAGAGGCTCAGGATTTCCGCCGCCACCTCTTCCGTGGACCGGCGGGCGATCGAAACGACGTGGTGGGCCTGCCGGTAGTCGGCATCCCGTTTCTTCAGCAGCTCCTCCAGCGTCTCGGCGGCGGGCTTGTCCTTGAGCAGGGGGCGGTGCGCGGTGTGGCGGATGCGGTCGGCCAGCTCCTTCGCGGAAGCTTCCAGGTAGAAAACGACCCCTTTTTCCAGGAGGACCCGGCGGCTCTCCGCGTCGGCGAAAAGGCCTCCGCCCGTGGCGATGACGCCGGGCGTCCGCCCGGCCACTTCACTGGCGATAAGGCGTTCCTGCTCGCGGAAATAAGATTCGCCGCGCTCGCGGAAAATTTCCGGGATGGTCTTCTTTTCCCGCTGCTCAATCAGGTGGTCGGTGTCGTAAAAGGGCATGCCGCCCTGCCGGTGCAACCAGTTTGCGACGGTGGTTTTCCCGCTTCCCATCATGCCGACCAGAACCAAATGCTTGTTCATTGCAATGCGGAAAAACTATTGTTAGCGTATCGCAACCAATACGATATGCCAAACACATTCGGCCACCTCTTCCGTATCACCACCTGGGGTGAATCCCACGGCGGCGCGGTCGGCGTGGTCGTTGATGGGTGCCCTCCCCGGCTTCCCCTCACCGAGGCGATGATCCAGGTGGACCTGGACCGGCGCCGCCCCGGACAGAGCAAGATCGTCACTCCCCGGAAGGAATCGGACACCTGCCGGATCCTCTCCGGCGTCTCCGAGGGGCTTACCCTGGGCACCCCCATCGCCATCTCCGTCACCAACGAGGATTTCCGTCCCGAGGCGTACAAGGAGATGGAGACTCTCTACCGCCCCTCCCACGCGGACTACACCTACCAGGCCAAGTACGGCATCCGCGCCGTGGCGGGCGGGGGCCGGGCCTCCGCGCGGGAAACCATCGGCCGCGTCGCGGGCGGGGCCGTCGCCTGGCAGCTCTTGCAAAAGGCCCTGCCGGGGCTGGAGATCGTCGCCTACGTCTCCCAGGTCCATGACGTCGAGGCCGGGGCCGATCCCGCCGCCGTCCGTCGGGAGGAGGTGGAAGGAAACATCGTCCGCTGGCCGGATGCGCGGGGCGCGGAAAAGATCGTCGAGAAGATCGAGGAAGCCCGCTCCCAGGGCGACTCCCTGGGCGGCGTCGTCAGCTGCGTGGTGCGCGGCATGCCCGTGGGCCTGGGCGAGCCGGTCTTCGACAAGCTGGAGGCCGACCTGGCCAAGGCCGTCATGAGCCTCCCCGCCTCAAAGGGCTTCGAGGTCGGCTCCGGCTTCTCCGGCGCGCGCCTGCGCGGCTCCGAGCACAACGACGCGTTCTATAACGAGAGCGGCCGCATCCGCACCCGGACCAACCGCAGCGGCGGCATCCAGGGCGGCATCAGCAACGGGGAAGACCTTTTCCTGCGCGTCGCCTTCAAGCCGGTGGCGACGATCGCCCAGGCGCAGCAAACGGTTTCTACCAGCGGTGAGGAGGCGGAATTGAAAGCCCGCGGCCGTCACGACCCCTGCGTCCTGCCCCGGGCGGTGCCCATGGTGGAGGCGATGGTCCGCCTGGTCCTGGCCGACCATTGGCTGCGCCAGCAGGCGCAGGGCTAACGCGCGGCGTCGCGGTCCTGGCCGGGCGTGTCCGTGGACGGCTGCCCCTTGCTCCCCTTCATCTCTCCGGCGACGGAGGCGAGGCTCGCGTTCCGCTCCGCCCGCTTTTCGAGCATGGCGATCCAGGGCTCGAAATCGATGAAACTGTGGGGAAGCTCCAGGCCGTGCTCCACGGCCAATTCCTTGGCGGGAGGATAGACGGCCAGAAATTGGCCGAAGGAGAAGGCCATCGACTCCTCGATCCGGTGGAGCGGGCCGTCCGGGGTCTGACGGCCCAGGTAGTTGTTTTGGATGAGGACGTCCTGGGGCGACTTGTAGCTCTGGTCCTCGTCGGAAAACTCCCGGTAGAACACCTTCACGCGGGAGGAGACGATCTGCGCCTCGTATCCCTCCACGGGGGAGAGAGCCTGTTGCCCCGCCTTGAGAGGCGCGTCGAAATGGAGGTTCTTCGGAAACACCCGTGAAAGGTGGAAGCCCGCCTCCGGCTTCCGGCCCGGATCGGCCGCCAGGACCGGGGCGATGCGGGGCTGCCCGGGCGGAAGCTGGGCGATCTCCACCTCATGCCTGTCGATAAGCCGCGCGGCGTGCCGCGCCCGTTCCACGTCGAACGTCCAATCGGTTGCCATAAATTTAAATGCCCAGCGCCTTGAGCACCGCCTCGGCGGTCGGGGCGGTGACCTTCGGTTCCTGGGCCGCGGCGGCCTTTGCCGCGTCCTGGTCCTTCAGCCCGTGCCCGGTCACCGTGACGGTGACGCGGCTGCCCGCGGGCACCAGGCCGGCTTGGTGCGCCTTGATGAGCCCGGCGACGGGCGTCGCGGAGGCGGGCTCCACGAAAATGCCTTCCAGGGAGGCCAGCATCTTGTAGGCGGCGGCGATTTCCTCGTCCGTCACCTTGTCGATCCGCCCGTGGGACTCGGCGGCGGCGGCGGTGGCGCCCTTCCAGCTGGCCGGGTTGCCGATGCGGATGGCGCTGGCGAAGGTCTGGGGATCGGGGATCACCCGGTTCTCCACGATCGGGGCGGCCCCGGCGGCCTGGTAGCCGAAGATCTTCGGCGTCCGCGTGGAGAGGCCGTCCTGCGCGTATTCGCGAAAGCCCTTCCAGTAGGCGGTGATGTTCCCGGCGTTGCCCACGGGGAGGAAATGGAAGTCGGGCGCGTCGCCCAGGACGTCGCAGATCTCGAAGGCGGCGGTCTTCTGCCCCTCCAGGCGGACCGGGTTGATCGAGTTGACGACGGCGAATTCCGGCCGCTGCCCCAGGTCGCGGACGACGTTGAGCGCGTCGTCGAAATTCCCCTCGATCATGACCAGTTCCGCGCCGTACATGAGGGCCTGGGAAAGCTTCCCCAGGGAAATCTTCCCGTGCGGCAGGATGACGATGCAGCGCAGTTCCGCCCGCGCGGCGTAGGCGGCGGCGGAGGCGGAGGTGTTCCCGGTGCTGGCGCAGACGACGGCCTGGGCCCCTTTGTGGACGGCCTCGCTCATCGCCATCGTCATGCCCCGGTCCTTGAAGGAGGCCGTCGGGTTGGCCGCCTCGAACTTCACGTGCAGGTCGATGTCGGCCCCGATGGCCTTCGGCAGGCGCGGCGCCGGAATGAGCGGGGTGTTCCCCTCCAAAAGGGTGATGACGCGGCGGTAATCCTGAATGGGCAGGCGGCTGCGGTAGGCCTCCATCACGCCGGGCCAGCGCGGCGCGCGGCTCATGACGTGAAGTCCTCGACCCGCAGGCTGACGGCGGGCCCCTTCACGATGGGGAGCTGCTCCAGCTCGACGCGGGCTTCCTGGAAATCGTGCGTGTTCGCGTCATGGATCATGAGGATGAGGGGCACCGGCCCGCCGGAGCCCTCCGGCTGGATGACGGAGGAGATGCCGATCTTCCGCCGCCCCAGGACGGCGGCCACCTGGGCCAGGACGCCCGGCTGGTCTTCCACCATCAGACGCAGGTAGTAGCGGGCGACGACGTCGTCCGGCGTCGCCAGGCGGACGTTGCCTGCCTGGCTCCAGAGGAGCCCGCCCTGCTCCGCGCCCTGGGCCAGGGAGGCCAGGTCGCTTAAGACGGCGCTGGCGGTGGGATCGGCCCCGGCGCCGCGGCCGTAGAATAGTGTTTCGCCGACGACGTCGCCCCGGACGAGGACCGCGTTGAAGACTCCCTTGATGGAAGCCAGCACGTGATTGAGCGGGACGAGGGTGGGCTGCACCTGCACCTCCACGCGCTTGGAGCGGCCTGCCTTGAGGATGGCCAGGAGCTTCACCTCGTAGCCGAGGCTGTGGGCGAACTGGATGTCTTTCCGTTCCAGGTTGCTGATGCCCTTCGTCGGGATTTCCTTGAGGGAGGGCCAGAAGCCGTAGGCCAGGGCGGCCAGGACGGCGGCCTTGTGGGCGGTGTCGTAGCCGTCGACGTCGAGGCTCTCGTCAGCCTCCGCGTAGCCCAGTTTCTTGGCCTCGGCCAGGACGGAGGCGTAGTCCAGCCCCTCCGCGCTCATGCGGGAAAGGATGTAATTGCAGGTCCCGTTGATGATGCCGTAGATGGCGGTGATCCGGTTGGCGATCAGGCCTTCCCGCAGGGATTGGAGGAGCGGGATGCCGCCGGCGACGCTCGCCTCGTAGAGGAGCTGGCGCTTCTTCTCGGCGGCCAGCTGGAACAGTTCCGCGCCGCGCTCCGCCAGCAGGGCCTTGTTGGCGGTGACGACGTGCTTGCCCGCTTCCAGGGCCCCGCGGATCAGCTCAAAGGCGTCGCCCGTGCCGCCGATCAGCTCGACGATGACGTCCAGGTCCGGGTTCTTCACCAGGTCCCGCCAATCCCGGGTGACGATCTCCGGGGGTAGATTGAGGGCGGCGACCTTTTCCGGGTTGCGGACGGCCACCTGGCGGATTTCCAGCGGGCGGCCGCAGCGTTGCAGCAGGATGTCCGCTTGTCCCCGCAGATGGGTCCAGACCCCCTGCCCCACCGTTCCCATTCCGGCCAAACCGATTTTAAGAGGCGTCATGCGTGATGGGGCTACTCAAAACAAAAACCCCCGCAGATTCAAAAAGAATCTGCGGGGGCGAAAAGTGTGGCCCGGCTAAAAGCGGCTTACCGCTCCTGTCCCTGCTGCTTCGTGGGAGCCTGACTATCCTGGCTGTGCTGGCCGGAGCGCGGCACGTTGGTCAAGCCCTGCCAGGCCTGGGCGGCCAGGTTCACCGGCCGGACTTCCGGCTGGTAGGCGGATTTGTTGGCCACGGGCTGGCCGGCGTGCAGCAGGTTGCCCAGGTCTTCCTTCGAATAAAGCACCTGCACGTCGGTGCGCTCCTGCGTTTGGCCCAGATTGACCTTGGTGGGTGCGGAAGGGGTCAACTGGCCCGTGGCTTGGGAGATCGAAATCTCCTTCGGGCCTGCCTGCGGCGTGGGAGCGGGGGCCGCCTGGGAAAGTTCTTTCCGGATCCGCTGCTCGCTTTCCACCGCCTGCTGATGGCGGGCGGCGGTCTGCTGCGCTATTTGGTCGGCAGTGGGAGCCGAAGCAAACTGGATGTGGACCGGCGTCGCGTGCGTTTGATCTTGGGCCATATAATAGTAATTCGGCTATTTCCCCCCGGAAATAGCCGAAAAACTATTTATTAAATGAACCTTCTTTACTTGGTCGGCTGACGCTGCGCGTCGATCTTGATGGTCAGTGGGCGGCCTTCCGGATCGACCTGCCAGCGGCGGGTGGCGGCCAGAGGACTTAAATCTTTGGAGGTGTTTGCCTTAGGGCTAACGGCCAGGCTAACCGGCTTCACGGCGGGCTTCGGCTCGGCGGGCGCCTTCTTCTCCTGCTGGGCGGCGGCGCTCAGGGTGGCGAATGCGAGGACGGCGGCGGGCAAAGTCTTGTTCATGACCTTGTAATTAGGCTATCGGACGCCGGAGGTTTCCCGGGAATGCGAATATAAGTATTTATACCCACTCCGCTGTTGATTGCCAAAAGAGAGGCGGACGCTAAGTAAACGGAATGAACTGGCGGCGGATGGCGGTGCTGGGAACGGCGGGACTTCTGCTCTTGGCGGGGTGCGGGAAGAAGACCGACCAGCCGGTCATCGCCCTTTTGACCGACGACGAAAGCGGCCAGGCTTCCGCCCAAATCCAAGGAGCCATTTACGGCGCCGACGCCCAGGCCCGCGTCACCCACCTTCTGCGCCTGCCCACGGGAGACATGAAGCAGGCGGCTTATCTCCTGGACCAGGCGGTGACCCGTTTCCCAGCGGGGACGATCTTCGTCGTCGCCACGGGAGACCTGGCCAAGCATCCCCTCCTCCTGGTCCGCACGGCGGCGAAGAAATACTACCTGGCGCCGGACGACGGCGTCCTTAGCTTCGTGACGGCGCGGGAGGGGCTGGGCAAGGCCTGGCAGCTGGATCGCGGCCTTTCAGGCAAGGCGGGCCTCGATTACCTGGGCGCGATGGCCGGGCTGCTTGCCGAATCCGGCAAGCCGGAGAACCTCAACGGCGCGGAAGTCCGCACGCTGGAAACGCTGCCGGTCAATCTGGCCCACCTTTCAGGCCGGACGATCGCCGGGGAAATCGCCCACATCGACGAGGAGGGCACGCTGCTCACCAACATTCCCGAAAAGCTGGCGTCCTGGATGAAGGAAGGGAACCTCCTGCGTTTCACCGTGGGACGGGAGAACTTCTCCGCGCCGCTCGTCGCCAACGCGGCGGAGGTGGGGCCGGGCCGTTTCGTCGCCCTCTTCACGCAGGAAGGCCGCCTGAAGATCGTCCGCAATAAGGGATCGGCGGCGAAGCAGCTCGGCGCGGCCGTGGGCGACGCCGTCTTGATCCGGCCTTAAACCGTCTCCCGCAGGTCGGCGATCGCGTCGGCCAGGCGGCCGGCCACTTCTTCCCCGCCCATCCCCTCTTCCGCGCCCCGGGCGCGCAGCGCCAGGTCGGCAGCCCGTCCGTGGAGCCAGGCGCCCAGGCGCGCGGCGTCCCCCAGGGAAAGCTTTTGTCCCAGCAGGCCCGCGATAATACCGGTCAAAAGGTCTCCCGATCCGCCGGTGGCCAGGCCGGGGTTGCCCGTCGTGTTGTAGGCAAGCGGGCGGCCCGGCTCCGCGATCACGGTACGGCAGCCCTTGAGAAGGAGGACGACGCCGTGCTCTTCCGCGAAGGCGGCGGCCTTTGCCGGGCGTTCCGCCAGGGAGAACTTGCCGCCCAGGAGCCGCTCCATCTCCCCCGGGTGCGGGGTCAGCACGGCCCGGCCCCGGCAGAGGGAGAGAAGCGCGGGGTCCCGAGCCAAAAGGGTCAGCCCATCGGCGTCGATGACCAGCGGGGCTTTGGTTTCCTCCAGCAAGCGGCGTAGCAGGGCCGCCGCGGCGGAGCCGGTGCCCAGCCCCGGCCCGGCGGCCAAGGCGTGGACCTTTTCCAGGATTTGCCGGGTGAAGGCGTCGTCCGCCGTGGAGACGACCATCGCCTGCAACGGAGCGCGCGCGGCGACGAGCTTCCACACCTCCGGCGGGACCAGGATGTTGAGGAGCCCCGTGCCGACGCGCAGCGCGCCCAGGGAGGAAAGGATCGGCGCGCCGATCAGGCCGGGAGAGCCTCCGGCGATGGCGATCCGGCCGAACTGGCTCTTGTGGGAGGCCGGGGCCCGGCGCGGCAAAAGCGGGCGCAGCAGCTCCCGGTCGAGGGCCTCCCGGCGGGCGGCGTATTCCGGCATCGCGTCGAAGATGGGGACCGGCTCGATCCGGCCCACCCAATCGGCCTTTTCTTCCAGGAAAAGGCGCTCCTTGCCGAAGCCGATGGAAAGGGTCAGGTCGGCGCGGACGGCTTCCCCCTCCGCATGGAGGCCGGTGGGGCCGTCGACGGCGGCGACGCGGAAGAAGCGTTCCGCCCGGGCCCGGTTGACCGCGGCGACGGTCTCCGCCAGCTCCGGCCGCAGCGGCCCTTTGGCGCCGATGCCCAGCAGCGCGTCGATGACGACGCCGTCCGCCCCGGGCCACGGAATCGGATCGCGCGGGGAAAGAGGCTTCAAATCGCCCGGCAACCGCTCCCATTGGCGGCGGCACAGGCCGCCCAGGTCCGCCTGGGCCAGGAGAAGGCGGACGGTCCACCCGGCGGCGAGCAGATGACGGGCGACGACCAGGCCGTCCCCGCCGTTGTTCCCCTTCCCGACCAGGAAAAGGCTCTCCCGGGGGCCGGGAAACTCCCGCCGCAGGATGGCGGCCATGCGGGCCCCGGCCCGCTCCATCAACTCCTCCGCGCCGGTCCCGGCGGCGATGACCCAGTCCTCGGCGGCGCGGACCTCCTCGGGCGGTAGGATTTTCACGGGGTTAAAGGCGGCAGACCAGCAGCTCCCGCTCCAGCGGGATTTCCTTGGGCAGATGATCGTCCAGCTTCAGGAAAAATTGCTCATGATCGAGCGTTTGCAAGCGCCACTTCTCCCGGTCGATGGCCATCGCCTGGGCGAATTTCTCCGGAGGATAGTCGAGGCCCCGGAAATCGATGTCCACGTGGCGCGGCACCCAGCCCAGGGGGGATTCCGCCGCCCCGGCCCGGCCCCGCGCGCGGTCGACGATCCACTTGAGCACGCGCATGTTTTCCCCGAAGCCGGGCCAGAGGAAAGTCCCCTCCCCGTCCTTGCGGAACCAGTTCACATGGAAAACGGGCGGCGGCGCGGCGACCTGCTTCCCCATCTTCAGCCAGTGGCGGATATAGTCGCCCATGTTGTAACCGCAGAAGGGAAGCATCGCCATCGGATCGTGGCGGACCTGGCCGATCGCGCCGGTGGCGGCGGCCGTCGTCTCCGAGCCCATGGTGGCGCCCAGGTAAACGCCGTGGGTCCAGTTGAAGGCCTGGAAGACCAGCGGCATGTCGTGGCTGCGGCGGCCGCCGAAGATGATGGCGCTCAAGGGGACGCCTTCCGGGTCCTCCCAGCGCGGGTCGATGCTGGGACACTGCGCGGCGGGCGCGGTGAAGCGGGAATTCGGATGGGCCGCCTTCGTCCCGGAGGCGGGTGTCCAGGGGTTTCCCTGCCAGTCGGTCAGGTTCGGCGGCGGGTCGGAGAGGCCTTCCCACCAGACGTCGCCGTCCGGGGTCAGGGCCACGTTGGTGAAGAGGGTGTTCTTCGCCATGGTGGCCATGGCGTTGGGATTGGATTTCACGGATGTCCCCGGCGCGACGCCGAAGAAGCCCGCCTCCGGATTGACCGCGCGCAGGGTGCCGTCCGGCCCGGGGCGGATCCAGGCGATGTCGTCCCCCACCGTCGTCACCTTCCAGCCGTTGAAGCTGGCGGGCGGGATGAGCATGGCGAAGTTCGTCTTCCCGCAGGCGCTGGGGAAGGCCGCGGCGACGTAGGCCTTTTCCCCCTCCGGCGACTCGACGCCCAGGATGAGCATGTGCTCCGCCATCCAGTCTTCCTCCCGGGCGATGACGGAGGCGATGCGCAGGGCGAAGCATTTCTTTCCCAAAAGGGCGTTGCCGCCGTAGCCGCTGCCGAAGGACCAGATTTCCCGGTCTTCCGGGAAGTGGACGATGTATTTCTCCTTATTGCAGGGCCAGGGCGTATCGTCCTGGCCGGGGGCCAAAGGAGCGCCGACGGAGTGGACACAGGGGACGAAGGCGCCGTCCTCCCCCAGGGCTTCCAGGGCGGCGGCGCCCATCCGGGTCATGATCCGCATGCTGGCGGCGACGTAGGGGGAATCGGTCAGCTCCACGCCCAGCTGGGCCAGGGGGGAGCCGATCGGCCCCATGGAAAAGGGGACGACGTAGAGCGTCCGCCCCTTCATGGCCCCGTGGAAAAGGCCTTTCAGGGTTTTGCGCATCTCCTTGGGGGAGACCCAGTTGTTCGTGGGCCCGGCCTCGGACTTCGTGCGGCTGCAAATAAAGGTGCGGTCCTCGACGCGGGCCACGTCGTCCGGGTGGGAGCAGGCCAGGTAGCTGCCGGGACGTTTTTCGGGATTCAGAGGGCGGAGGGTCCCCTTTTCCACCATTTCGGCGCAGAGGCGGTCGTATTCCTCCTGGGAGCCGTCACACCAGTGGACGCGGTCCGGCTGGGTCAGGGCGGCGATCTGCTCAACCCACGCCAAAAGGCGTTTGTGGCGGGTCGGCAAAGGGGGGACCGATGTCATTTATCGAAAGTAGGTGGGGGGGGCCAAAGGGCCAGTGCAAATTCCTCGACAAAAAAGGTTATTTCTTCAGGTTTTCGGCCTCCCCAATAGCCGAATTACTGAGCAATGACTCCGCTGCGCCCGCTGGACATTCTGGTCGACAAAGACGATGTGGTGCTGGACAGCACCGTGGCCCTCCTTAACAAGGCTAACGACGCCACCGTCAACCCCTGCCCGCGCAAACTCGTCGACGCCGATTGGGACCATTGGACCGCCGGCTACCTGCAGTGCATCGCGGGAAAGCAGCTCAAGCCCGGCGTCCCCATCCTGGGCAAGGACGGCGAAATTTATCTGAGCAAGGGGACCGAGCACTTCATGGCCAGCCCGGAAGACACCCAGGGCGTCAACATCCTGAACCTCAAGACCCCGGAGCTGCTGAACAACATCGACTTCATTCCCGGGGCCAAGGAAGCCGTGGCCGCCATGATCCAGGCGCCGAGCATGAACCCCTTCTTCGTCACCGCCGTCTATCCGCCGGAAAGCGCGGAGACGGAAAAGAGCTGGAAGCGGGGCCTGGTGCAGGCGCACTTCCCCGAGCTTTCCGAGAAACTCCACTTCGACCTCGATAAAAGCCGCTACCAGGCCGACGTCATGGTCGACGACGGCGTCCACAACCACCGCCCCTTCCGCCGCGTGGCCGCCGAAGAGGGGCGCCCGGTCCTCTCCCTCATCGTGAACCGGGAAATGAGCAAGGACGAGGTGGTCCACGGCGCCGTCCGCGTCGACAACCTGGCCGAAGCGGCCTTCATCGCCGCCCAGGTGGCCGAGCAGCGCCGCCGCGATTTCGAAGGGGTCAAGCGCCTCCCCGGCGGCAACCCCGATCTGGCCCTCAAGGTGCCGCAGCAGGAAACCGTCCACGGGAAATAAAGGGAAGCATATGGGCAAAAAAATCCGCATCGGCATCGACTTCGACGACACGATCGAAGGCCTCCAGAACGCCTGGCTGGGGAAGATGGGCCTGGCCTGCGATCCGCCCATTCATCTGACGAGCAAGGATTGGACGAAGTGGACCGAGGGCGACCTGGAACCCCTCCACGGCCGCAAGCTGAAGGCCGGCGTCCCCCTTAAGGGCGGACGCGTCACCGACGGGACGGAACACTTCATGACCGGCCCGGACGACAAGACCCCCGGCGCCGTCGGCATCCTGGAATTCCTGACCCCCGATCTTTACAAGATGGTCCGCCCCCTCCCCGGCGCGCCGGAAGCCGTCGCCCAGCTGGCCAAGATCCCCAACGTCGAGATCCTCTGCGTCACCGCCCACCCCGGCGGCACCTCCCCCGATCCCCTGGAGCCGGTCCGCGCCGCCTTTGAGGCGAACAAGAACGAGATCATCGCCCAGCGCTATCCCGATCTGGTCGGGAAAACCTATTTCGCCAGCGACAAGACCCAGTTCGACCTCGACGGCCTGATCGACGACGGCCCGCACAACATCAAGAACCTCCTGGCCCACGCCCAGAAGGAAGGCCGCCCCTTCCTGGCCCTTTACGTCAATACTTCCCTGAACCAGGCCAAGGACATCCCCCAGGCCGTCCGCATCGACTCCATCGCGGAGGCGCCGGAGCACGTTGCCCGCTTCGCCAAGGCGGTCGAGCGCGAGGGCCTCTTCCAGGGCCTGGAGCGCGTCCCCGTGCGCAATCTGGACCTTTCCCCCAAGACCCCCACCAAGGAGAACATCAAATGAGCGACGGCAAGATCAAGATCGGTTACGACTTCGACGACACGCTGGGGGCCTTGCTGGGACCTTGGCTCGCCAAGATGGGGGAGGCCTGCGATCCGCCCGTGAAACTGGGCGAAAAAGATTGGGACAACTTCTTCAACCTGACCCCGCTCAACGGCAAGAAAATGCAGGCGGGCCTGACGCTGCCCAACGGCCGCGTCACGAAAGGCGGCGAGAGCTTCGGCATGAAGGCGGAAGACTCCAACGAAAAGACCGTCTCCGTCTACGAGTTCATGTCCCCCGCGATCTACGACACCTTCCGTTCCTATAAGGAGTCGAAGCACGCCATCCGCATCCTCTCCACCATCCCGGACCTGGAGCCGCTGGTCGTCACCGCGCACGCCCGCTCCGTCTCCCAGGATCCGGCCGACCCCACCCGCCTGGCCTACGAGGAGAAGAAGAAGGACATCCTCAAGCGGGACTATCCGATGCTGAAGAACGTCGTCTTCACCAGCGACAAGACGAAGCTGGGCCTCGACATCCTCGTCGACGACGGCCCGCACAACATCGCCAACTTCCTCAAGGCCAAGGCCGCCGCCAACGAAAAGGGCCTGGGCATCCTCATCACCCGCGCCTGGAACGTGAACGAGAACATCGAAGGCGCCGTCCGCGTGAAGGACATGACCGAAGCCATCGTCCCCATCGCCAACTTCATCTCCGACCGTCGCCTGGCTTTCCAGGACGCCCGCCGTTCCGTGCCGGTCGAAAAGCTCGACCTGCCCCTGCCGGACAAGGCGAAGACGCCCGAAAAGGTCTAGCCAGGCTCTCGCCCCCATGGCGCTCCCTCCCCTGAAGGTCGGCATCGACGCGGACGACACGCTCTGGCCGCACTTCGGGGAGGTCATCGCCCGCATCGGGACGCTCTGCGATCCCCCCGCCGTCCTGGGGGAGAAGGACTGCACCGGCTTTTACGACTGGCCGGCCCTCCGCGGCCTGAAACTCCAGGCGGGCCTCCGCATGCGGGATGGGCGCACCACCCAGGGAGGGGAAAGCATCACCCGCAACTTCAAGGAGAAGGGGCCGGGCATGCTGACCGTCTACGACTTCCTGGAGCCGGACCTCTACGCGGACCGGAAGCCCTACCCGGAAGCGCCCGCCGCCGTGGCCGCCATCGCCGCCATGCCGGGCGTGGAAGCCTACTGCGTCACCGCCCACCCCATGTCCGTGCTCAAAACGCCGGACGATCCCGACCGGCTCCGGCTGGAAACGCACAAGCTGCGGCTGAACAAGGAATTTTTCCCCGGCCTGAAAGGCACCGTCTTTACCCGGGACAAGGCCCGCCAGGGCCTAGACGTCCTGATCGACGACGGCGGGGACCACAACCTGCGCCCCTTCCTGGAAGCGGCCGCGCGGGAGGGCCGCCCGGCCCTGGCCCTTCACATGAACCGTCCCTGGAACGTGGGGGAGGAAATCCCCGGCGCGAGGCGGATCTACGACATGGCGGAGGCGGTTCCCCTCATCGCCCGTTTCCGGGAAGAGCATTTCGCCGCCGCGCGGCGGAGCGTCCCCGTGCCGGAGATCGATATCCCGGCCAAGCCGAAGACGCCCGAGCGGATCGGCTAGCCGACGTCGACCAGGCGGACGTTGGTAATATCCTTGTCCGCCTCGATCTCCTTCATCGCCTCGGCGGGCGGGAAACTGTCCAGGGACAGGACGCAAAGCGCCCCCTCCCCCATCTTCCCTCGGGAGAGGGACATGTTGCCGATGTTCACCTTGTGCTTGCCGAAGATGGTGCCGATCCAGCCCACGATGCCCGGGCGGTCCTTGTTCTCCATGAGAAAGAGGAGCCCTTCCGGGATGAACTCGATCGAGAATCCGCGCAGGCCGACGATGCGGGGCTTATTCCCGTAGAAGGTCGCGGCGATCTCCACCGTCCCCTCCGCGGAGACGGCCTCCAGCGTGATGAGGTCGGCAAAATCGCTCTGCTGGGAAAGCTTCGTCTCCACGATCTCCAGGCCCAGGTTCTTCGCGCGGAGCGGGGCGTTGACCTCGTTCACGCCCGTGCCGGCGGCCTGCACCAGGACCCCCTTCAGGATGGCGCGGGTGATCGGGGCGGTGTCCAGCTCCCGGACGCGGCCGCTGTAATTGATCTTCAGGCAGTCCAGGCGCTTCGGCGCCAGCTGGCTGACCAGCTTCCCCAGGCGGGCGGCCAGGTCCAGGTAGGGGGCCAGGGCGGCCGCCGTGCGGGCGTCCAGGTTGGGCATGTTCACCGCGTTGCGGATCGCGCCCTGGGTCAGGGCGTCGCGCACCGCCTCGGCGATCTCGATGCCGACGCTCTCCTGCGCCTCCGCCGTGGAAGCGGCCAGGTGCGGGGTCAGGACGACGTTGGAAAGGGCGCGCAAGGGGAAGTCGGCCGGGGGCGGCTCCTGCTCGTAAACGTCCAGCGCCGCGCCGCCGACGTGGCCGGACTGGAGCGCCTCCGCCAGGGCTGCCTCATCGATCAGGCCGCCGCGGGCGCAGTTGATGATGCGGACGCCCTTCTTGCACTGGGCCAGACGCTTGGCATTGATGAGGCCTTGGGTTTCCGGCGTCAGCGGAGTGTGAATGGTGATGAAATCGGCCTGTTCCAGCAGCGGATCGAGCTGCTCCACCAGCTCCACCTGAAGGCTCTTCGCCCGGGCCGCGGAGAGGTAGGGATCGAAGCAGATCACCCGCATGCCGAAGGCGATGGCGCGCCGGGCGAATTCCCCGCCGATGCGCCCCATGCCGATGATGCCCAAGACCTTGTTGCAAATCTCGGTCCCCTCGAATGCCTTCCGGTTCCATTCTCCGGCCTTCATGGAAGCGTGGGCCTGCGGAATCTTCCGCGCCAGGGAGAGCATGAGGGAAAACGCGTGCTCCGCGGTGGAAATGGTGTTCCCGCCCGGCGTGTTCATGACCAGGATGCCGCGCTCCGTGGCCGCTTCCACATCCACGTTGTCCACGCCCACACCCGCGCGGCCGATCATCTTCAGGCTCGCCGCCTTCTCGATGAGGGCGCGTGTGACCTGGGTCTGGCTGCGGATGAGAAGGGCGTGGTAGTTCCCAATGATCGGCTCCAGGGCGTCCTGCTTCAGGCCGACTTTCACGTCCACCTGGAAGCGGGGATCTTCCTGAAGAAGCGCGATGCCGCGCTGGGAAAGGGAATCGGCAACCAAAACACGGAACTTGTCACTCATGGGGCCTGCTAGCGAAGGGGCATTCCTTCCGTCCGTCAAGCGTCGGAAGTTCTAGTGGCAAGCACTTAGTGCCCGGACTGTAAAAATTTCGGCCACTTTTTACGTTGCAATTTGAGGTGGCCGACCTAAAGAGTAAAAAGTCGTTCGCGACATTCTTCTTTTTACACGCAACCAACCAATCTAGGGCATTGATATCTAACGGGTTATGAACAACGATCTCTTGCAGAAAATCGTCAAAAGCCAGAAGTACCAGATCCTGGCCGAAATCAAGCGCAGCCAGGGGCTTTCCGTGGCCGATCTCTGCAAGCGGGTGAACCTCTCCTACATGGGCGTGAAGCAGCACTGCATCGCCCTGGAGAAGGACGGCTACCTTGACACGTGGCGCCGCCCGAAGGGCATGGGCCGTCCCGAGAAGGCCTACCGCCTGACTCCCCGCGCCCACGATTTCTTCCCCAACGAATACACCAACCTGACCTGCCAGATCCTGGACAGCGTCTCCGCCGTCTACGGCCCGGCCGCTCCGGAGAAGATCCTCTTCCAGATCTACCAGGACCAGTGGACCGCCCTGCAGACCCGCCTCAACGGCGCTTCCAGCCTGGAAGAGCGCGCCCGCGTGCTGGCCGGCTTCCGCGATCGTGACGGCTATATGTCCGAGTATTACTTCGATCCGGACGCCCGCGAGCACCAGATCATCGAGTACCACTCCCCCGTCATCGCCATCCTGGACCGCTACGCCATCGTCAAGGAACTGGAAGAAAAGCTTTTCGAGAACGTGTTGAAGGCCCGCGTCACCCGCAATGAGGAACGCGTCTCCGGCCTCTACAAGTGCATCTTCGTCCTCTCCTCCCTCTAAATCATGGCGGGTAAGGAGCAGGTCCTGGTCGCCGGGGGCATGACCCTCGACACGATCAAGACCTCCACGCGGGAACTCGTCAAAGTCCTGGGCGGATCCGGCAGCTATGCCGGATATGCGGCCAGCTTCTTCGCCCCCACCAAGATGCTGGGCATCGTGGGGGAAGACTTTCCGGAGGCCTACCGCCAGCCTTTCCTCTCCCGCGGCATCGATCTGGCGGGCATGCAGGTCGCTCCCGGAAAGACCTTTCATTGGACGGCCCAATACGGGGACGACATGAACCACCGCCGCACCCTCTCCATCGAGCGGGGGGTGACGGAGGCCTACGCCCCTGCCCTGCCCGATTCCTACCGGGACATCGGCTACGTCCTCATCGCCAACGATCCGCCGGAAATCCAGCTACGGATCCTCGACCAATTGCGTAAGCCGAAGTTCGTCATCGCCGACACGATCGACTTCTGGATCGAGAACGAGCGGGAGGCCGTCGGCGAACTGCTCCGCCGGATCGACCTGATCGTGGTGAACGACAGCGAGGCCCGCGCCCTGACGGGGGAATCGAACACGATCCAGGCCGCCAAGCACCTCCTGGATCTGGGCCCGAAGCGGGCCGTGGTGAAGAAGGGGGAGCACGGCTCCATCCTCGTCGGCCCGGACGGCCTGCACGTCCTGCCCGCCTACCCGGTGGAAAAGATGATCGACCCGACCGGCGCGGGGGATTCCTTCATCGGCGCCTTCCTGGGCTACTGCGCCCAGCAGGGAGACACCTCCACGGAAACCCTGCGGGAAGGCCTCATCCAGGGTACGCTGGTCGCTTCCTTCAACCTGGAAGCCTTTACCCTGGAGCGGCTGGAGTCCCTCACCCATGAGGAGCTCGCCGCCCGGTCGCTCGAATTCCGCCGGATCGCCGGCTGGAATTAGTTTTTCCCGTTCTGCTGCGGGATAGTGGCCTGCGGGATATTTTGCGGCAGCGTCCGCGCGCCGGTGTCCGCGCCGTTTAGCTCCCACATGTTTTTGAGCGCGTCGGGGCTGCCCCACTGCACCAGCTTGTCGTCCTTGAAATAAATGGAGAAGAGCTGGCCGCTGTCCGGATTGCGGAATTGCCAGAATTCGGAGGGGCGGCCGTCTTGGCCATAACGGGAGGCCAGGACGGTGTAGTTGCCGCCCAGGATGTCTTTCACCTGCGCCGTCGACATGCCCAGGCTGAGCTTTTGCGTCTGCTGAGTGAAGGAGGCGCAGGCGGTAAGGACCAGGACGACGGCGAGGGCGAGCAGGCGGTGGCGGGTCATGCGAGTAATCTAACCCGGTTCTATTTTTTCGCCAGCAAATGCCGCGCGGCCAGCATCGCCTTCAATTCCAGGCAATAGGCCTTCACGTCCTCCGCCTGGAGGATGCCGGAGACGACGACGGCGCGGTCCGCCCCGGCGGCAATGACCTGGCGCAGGTTCTCCCGCTTGATGCCGCCGATGCAGAACTGCGGAATGTCGACCCGGGCGCGGACCTGGGCGATGAGCGGCAGGCCGACGGGGAGGTAGTCCGGCTTGGTCGGCGTGGCGTAGAGCGGGCCGACGCCGATGTAGTCCGCCCCCTCCCCCTGCGCGGCCACGGCCTGCTCGACGGAGTGGGTCGATTTCCCGACGAGCTGGTCCGGCAGGATGCGGGCCCGGGCTTCCGCCACGGTGCCGTCTTCCTGGCCGATGTGGAGGCCGTCTGACCCGACTTCCCGGGCCACGTCGGCGTGGTCGTTGACGATGAAGAGGGCCTCCTGCCTGGAAAAAAGGGGCTTGAGGAGGCGGGCCAGTTCCAGCACCTCGGCGGGAGTTTTCCCTTTGGCGCGGAGCTGGATGACGTCGACGCCGCCGTCGATCATGGCCCGGCCGGTTTCCAGGAGCCGTTCCGGGGAAACGTAGCCGAGGTCGAGGATGCCGTAGAGCCGCGCCTGCAGGAGGTGCAGGCGGCGGGCCAACAGATTATCCCCCATGGGGATTCTTCGGCCCGAAGAAGGTCGGGATGAAGTGGGTGGAGTAGCGCCCGCGCTGGAAGTCGGGATTTTGAAGGATCTTGCCGGCCAGGGGGATGGTCGTCTTGATTCCCCGGATGGTGAATTCCTCCAGCGCGCGGGACATGCGGCGGATGGCTGCCGCCCGGTTCGGGCCGGTGGCGATCAGCTTGCCGATCATCGAGTCGTAGTTGGGCGGGATGGTGTAGCCGGTGTAGGCGTGGGAGTCCAGGCGGATGCCGTGGCCGCCGGGAGTGAACATGAAGTCGATCTTGCCCGGGCTGGGGCGGAAGTCGTTGTCCGGGTCCTCCGCGTTGATGCGGACTTCAATGGAGTGTTTCTGCGGCTGGAGGTTGTCGAACTCCTTGCCCAGGGGCAGGCCCGCGGCGATTTCGATCTGCTTGCGGACCAGGTCGACGCCGTAGACCTCCTCCGTCACGGGATGCTCCACCTGGATGCGGGTGTTCATCTCCATGAAGTAGAAATTGCCCTTGCTGTCGACGAGGTACTCGATGGTGCCGGCATTCTCGTAGTCGACGGCCTCGGCCAGCTTGATGCTGGCCTTGCCCATGCGCTTGCGCAGGTCGGCGCTGACGATGGGAGAGGGCGATTCCTCGATCAGCTTTTGGTTGCGGCGCTGGATGGAGCAGTCCCGCTCGCCCAGGTGGACGATCTTGCCATGGCGGTCGGCCAGGATCTGGAACTCGATGTGGTGGGGCTGCTCGATGAGTTTCTCGATGTAGAGGGAGCCGTTGCCGAAGGCCTTTTCGGCCTCCATGCGGGCGGCGTGGAAGCCCTGGACCAGGCTGACGTCATTGTGCGCGGTGCGCATGCCGCGCCCGCCGCCGCCGGCGACGGCCTTGATCATGACCGGATAGCCGATCTTTTTGCAGACCTTGAGGGCCTGCTGCTCGCTCTCCACGATGCCGTCGCTGCCGGGGGAGACGGGCACCCCTGCCTTGCGGGCGGTCTCGCGGGCGATGGCCTTGTCTCCCATGGCGCGGATGGCTGCGGGCTTGGGGCCGATGAACTTGATGTTGCAGCTCTCGCAAACCTCGGCGAAATGGGCGTTTTCGGCCAGAAAGCCGTAGCCGGGGTGGATGGCGTCGACATCCCCGATCTCGGCGGCGCTGATGATCCGGTCGATCTTCAGGTAGCTCTCGGAGCTGGCGGCCTTACCGATGCAGATGGCCTCGTCCGCCAGGCGGACGTGGGGGGAGTTGATGTCGGCCTCCGAATAGACGGCTAGGGTCTTGATATCCAGTTCCTTGCAGGCCCGGATAATACGGAGGGCGATCTCGCCACGGTTGGCGATCAGGATCTTGTCGAACATGGGGGGAGTCCCTCTTAGGAGACTTTGACGTTAAAGAGGGGCTTGTTGAAGTCGACCGGCTTGCCGTTTTCGGCGATAATCTCGGTAACCACGCCCTTCACCTCGGCCTTGATTTCGTTCATGACCTTCATTGCCTCGATGATGCAGACGACGGTGTCCTCGTTGACCTCTTGGCCCACTTTGACATAGGGGGCGGAATCGGGGGACGGGGCGGAGTAGAAGGTGCCGACCATCGGGGAGACGATGGGTTTCACGTTTTCGGCCGGGGCCGCGGGCACGGGCGCGGCGGCAGGGGCGGGAGCCGGGGCGGAGGCCGGATGAGGCGCATGCGCAAAAACCGGCGCGGAATGGGGAGAAACGGCCGAAATTTCGGGGTTTTGACCCTTTTTCAGCCGGATTTTGAAGTCATTTTGCTCCAGCTCGAATTCGGAAATGCCGTTCTTGGTCATCAGGTCGATGACGCCTTTAATTTCCTTCAAGTCCATGAAGCTTCCTTTGGGAGTCCGTTCAGACATTGGGCGACTCTATGGAAACGGGCCCCAAGGTCAATGTTTACTTCATAGGCAAAAATCCCCTAAATGAGGCTATGAACCCCCGTTTTCGTCGATTTTTCGGCATTTTTTTGGTGTTTTCGGCCTTAATCGCTGGGGTGCTTTATTTGGTGAGCGGGATGCTGGCTCACTTCGCCATGACAGTTCCGGCGGCCACGAAGCCCAACTTCACCCCGTCCATGCTCAACTTGCCTTATGAAACCCGGCACGTGGAAACGGCGGACCACACCCATCTAGCGGCCTGGTGGATTCCCTCCTCCGGCAAGGGCCAGCCAGTGGTGGTCATTCACGGTCTGGGGGCCAGTAAGGAGTTCATGACCGGTTTTATCGTGGTGGCTCATGAGACGGGGCACCCGGTCTTGGCCATCGACTTGCGAGGGCATGGGGAAAGCGATCCGGGTCCCACGACTCTGGGCTCCAAGGAACCCCTGGATGTGGCCGCCTGGGTGGGCCAGCTCCGGGCGGAAGGATATCCTCACCCTATTCTATGGGGCATCTCCCTGGGGGCTGTGACCGCCCTGCGCTCCGCCGCGGCCGATCCGGAAATAGGGGGGGTCATCGCCGACGCGCCGTTCGATACCTTGGCCCATACGCTGGCCGTTCACGCGAAGCTCTATTTCAATCTGCCCCCCTTCCCTCTCCTTTATCTGACGGAATGGCGGATGGAACGGCAGCTCCACCTGGCGATCGCGGAGGTGGACAGCTTCCGGGCGGCTCGAGCGGTGCGCTGCCCTCTCCTTATCATTGCGGCGGGGAGCGATAAGCGGATGTCCCTTTCTTCGGTGAAGGCCGTCTACGAGGCGGCTCATGAGCCGAAGCGGTTCTATCTCAGCCCCGGGGAGGACCATGAGACCCGGCGTTTTGGGCCGGAATTTCGGGCGGCGACGGGGGATTTTCTCCGGTTTTGCGACGAACGGATCAGTTCTTCTTCCCGAATTGCTCGGTAAGGTGGCGGTTGGCCTCCGTCTCTAGGCGCTGGCGGATGGTCTTTGTTTCGGCGGAGAACTTCTTTTCCAACGCGCTGCGCTCCGCCAAGTAGGCGCGGACGAAGGCGTCTTCCTGCTCCGGGGAGAGGGGCAGGTTCAGCTCGGCGGCTTTTTTGAGGGCTTGGGCGCGGCTCCGCTGCCGGAGTTCCGAGAGGCGGTTCAGGAAGCCGGCCTGCTGCTGGAGGTTCATCTGCTGGAAGGCGGGCCAGTTGTGCAGCTCTTCCCAGAGTTTGTCCTTGGGCAGGCCCAGGAGTTCCAGGAGCCGGGAGCGGACTTCCGGAGGAAGGTGCCGGGCGTCTCCCCGGAGGAGGAAGGCGGCGCTGTTCGGGTCCGGCGCGGGGGCGACGGGGGCGTTCGTATCGGCGGCCAGGGCGGCCCAGGCGATTCCAAAAGCGAGGCTAAAGGTTAGGAATCCCTTTTTCAAAACAGGACCTCTTCCTCTTCGCCCAGGCTGGGCTCGACTCCCTGGGCGACGGCTTCCAGGGCGGCAAACGTCAGTTGCTGCCGGTCGTGATGGGTTTTCAATTCCCAACCCGCCAAGGAAAAGCCGACTGCGGCCAGGAGCAGCGCGGCCCGGGCAAAGGAGAGGCCAAAGCCCATCCTGAACCAGGACCGGCTCCGCTCATGCCTCAAGCGGGCAACGGTCCGCGCGGCGAACCAGGGAGACGGCTCCGCCAAGCCTCCCGCGCGGAGGAGCGTGTCGAGGCGGGCGTCATCGGAGCTGGAAGACGGAGGGGCCATTCTTATTTCTTATAACAGATAAACCGGGAAAAAGTTGCTCTTAAAGTTCCTTTTGCAGGGATTTCCTCAAGGTTTCCCGGGCGCGAAAGAGGATCGACTTTGTGGCGCTGACGGAAGTCTTGAGGATGGAGGCGATTTCTTCATAGGAGAGGTCCTGGTGGGTCTGAAGGAGGACGGCCAGGCGTTGGTTCTCCGGCAAATCGCGGACGGCGGCGTCGACCCGCTCCTGGCGTTCCCGATCGGCCAGGGCGGCGGCGGGGTCTTGCTGGCGGGTATCGGGGCTGTCCCAGATTTCCCCCTCCTCCCCGGCCAGCTGGGTCTGGCTCAGGAAACGGTGCCGGCTGCGGTTACGGCGTTCCGATTCATTGAAAACCAGCCGCCGCAGGATGGTGTAGAGCCAGGTGGAGAACTGGGCGTCCGGCCGGTAACGCGGGGCGGCCTGGTAGACGCGCAGGAAGACGCGCTGGGCCAGGTCCTCCGCCTCATGGGGGTCTCCCAGCATCTTTAAGATGGTGCCGTAGACGGGGCGTTGGTGCCGTTCCACCAATTCCCGGAAGGCGGCCTCGTCCCCCTGGGCGACGGCTTCCATCAGCTGATGATCGGACCTCATGGGAGGGGGAAAAAAGTTGAAGCGGCGCAGGGTCCGGGCGAACGTTACGTTCTATGGCAGGACATAGTCACTGGGCCAACATCAAGCGAACCAAGGGCGTGGCCGACGCCCGCCGCGGACAGCTTTTCAGCAAGCTGGCGCGGGAGGTCAGCATGGCGGCCAAATTAGGCGGCGGCGACCCCAATTTCAATCCCCGCCTACGCCGCGCCGTCTCCGCCGCCCGGGCGGAGAGCATGCCCGCCGACAACATCGAGCGGGCCATCAAGAAAGGCACCGGCGAGCTGGAGGGCGCCGCCGCGCTGGAGGAAATCGTCTATGAGGGATACGGCCCCGGCGGCGTCGCCATGGTCGTGGAGGCCACCACGGACAATAAGAACCGCTCCGCGGCCGAGATCCGCAGCATCTTCGCCAAGAACGGGGGCAACCTGGCGGGCGCGGGCAGCGTGGCCTGGATGTTCCAGCGGCGCGGCCTGGTCGTGGTGGGCGTCGCGGATGAGGACGCCGTCCTGGAAGCGACCTTGGAGGCGGGCGCGGAGGACGTCCGCGCCGCCGAGGGGCAGGTGGAAGTCATCGCCCCCGGCGACAAGCTCGACCTGGTGGTGAAGGCCGTGGAAGCGGCCAAACTTCCCGTTTCCGCCGCCCGCTTCACCTACCTGCCGCAGAACACCACGCCGGTGACCGACGAGGAAACCGCCGCGAAGGTCCTCCACCTCTACGAGGCGCTGGACGACCATGACGACGTGCTGAACGTCTACGCCAACTTTGAAATGGCGCCCGATCTCCTCGCAAAAGTAACGGCCTAATTCCCATGCCTGCCATCAACCTGGACCATCAGGGAGGCGGCCCGCTTTCCCCGGCCGTGCGGGCGGCGATGGCTCCATTCCTGGAAGAGGCGTTTCCATCCACCGCCCTGCACCGGGGCGGCCTGGCGGCGCGGGACGGATTGGACAAGGCGCGCGCGCAGGTCGCCTCATTGATCGGCGCGGCGCCGGAGGAGATCGTCTTCACCTCCGGCGGCACGGAGAGCGCCAACCTGGCCGTCCTGGGCTATGCCCGGGCGAACCGCTCCAAAGGCACGCACCTGATCCTGGCGGCAACGGAGCATGCCGCCGTCCTCCGCTGCGCGGAGGCCCTGGAAGCGGAGGGCTTCACCCATTCCTTTCTCCCTGTCGATAGCGAAGGCCGCGTGATTGTGGCCGCGCTGAAGGAGGCCTTGCGGCCCGGCACGATCCTAGTCGCCGTCCATTGGGCCAATCATGAAGTGGGAACCCTGCAACCGGTCGCCGCGCTGGCGGCCCTGTGCCGGGAGCGCGGCATCGCCTTTTTCAGCGACGCGGGCGCGGCGGCCGGATGGACGCCCGTCGACATACGGACGGCGCCCGTTTCCCTCCTTTCCCTGAGCCCCTACCGCTTCGGCGGGCCGAAGGGCACCGGCGCGCTCTACGTGGCGCGCGGCACGGCGCTCTCTCCCCTGCTCCTGGGCGGCAGCCAGGAGAACGGCCTGCGCGCCGGGACGGAGAATCTCCCCGCGATTGCCGGGGCGGGCGCCGCGGCGGAAGAGGCGCGCGGAGATCTCTCCCAACGGATCTGGCGAACCGGCCAGCTCCAACGCCGACTGTGGGATGCGCTTTCCGCCCAAGTCCCCGGCCTGGAGCTCAACGGCCCCCTCCCCGGGCCGGACCGATCCGTGCAAAATCTCAACTGGAGCGCGCGCGGCGTGGAGGGGGAAGCCCAGGTCCTCCTTTGCGACATGCGCGGGCTCCTCCTTTCCAGCGGCGCGGCCTGCGTCAGCCGGGACCTGCGCGTCTCCCACGTCCTTGCCGCCATGGGGCTGCCCTCCCGGCGCGGCCTGGAGAACGTGATGGCCACCCTGGGCCCGGAGACGACGGAGGCGGAGGCGGACAAGGCCGCCGCGATCTACGAGGCAGCCCTGGCCAAGCTGCGCGCCTCCCTTCCCCCGGTGTAATAAAAAAGCCCGGCCCGCCTTGCGGCGGACCGGGCTTGGAAGACCCTAGGTAGGGATCAGAAAGAGCTTAGAGGCTCTTCTTGAACTCGCTGCCGGGGGAGAACTTGACGCTCTTGGAGGCCTTGATCTTGATCTTCTCGCCGGTCTTCGGGTTGATGCCGGTGCGGGCCTTGCGGCTCACGACCTTGAAGGTGCCGAAGCCGATCAGCTGGACGCCGCCGGACTTCTTGATGCCGGACTTGAGGCTGTCGACGACGGCCTCGACCGCGCGCTCGGCCGCGGCCTTGGTGGTTTCTTTGCCGAGGGCCTTCTGAACGAGAAGCACCAACGCTGCACGATTCAAACTCATCTTAGTTTTTTCTCCTGTGGTTTTTTGGTTCGCCCGCCGTCCCTGATATTCAGGGCTTCGGACGACCTTATGTGAGGTTCTTTACATCGCGACGCCGCAGCGTCAAAACAAAACGGCAAAAAAAGAAACCGTGCCGCGAAAGTTTCCGATAGCCGCGGAAGCCCGGATTTGCTTGGAAGCGCGGGCGCTTAGTTCTTTTCGTGCTCGCGAATGGGACCGGACTGCCGCATGGGGGACGTGCCGGGGCGCGTCATGGAGGGACCCATTTCCGTTATGGCCTGGCGCTCCGCCGGCAGCGTGGAGCAGCCGAGCTGGATCTGCGGGCCGCCGTATTCCCGCTGCAGGGAGGCCAGGCATTCCGAGCGGCTAAGAAGGCCGCGCACTTCCTCCCGCGGGAGGTCGCGCAGGCTCCAGCGGCCCGTTCCGTCCCGCTCCGCCTGGGCAAAGGAATGGCCCAGGAAGAGGCCGGAGAGAGCCTCGAAGCAGGAGCCCTGCGACTCGTGCCAATGCCGAAATTCCGGCTTTTCCGCCGTGGAACGGACGGTGTGGGCCGGCGGCAGGAAGACGATCTTGGTCACCCCCGCTTCCAGCAGGGCGTGGATGTCCGCGCGGAGATAGGCCTGGGCGGAGGGCAGCGGCTCGATCCCCTTTTCCCGGGCCGCCGCGGTTTCCTCCGCGGAGGGGAAGGAGACTTTGAGCCTGGTGGGGTTGAGCACGTCCCGGCTTTCCGCCAGGAGGGCCCGCTCCAGGCCGTCGAAGGATCCTTGGTTCAAGTCGGAGGCTTCCAGGGACAGATCGCTCTTGCAGTGGGTCATCGGTCCGCTGAGGAAGAGCACCTCCTTAGCCGGAAGGACGTCGACGCGGTGGCGGTTGAGAGCCTCGTAATCGATCATTGAAGGCGCAGCTTTTGGGGAGCCCGGGTAAGGTTCCGCACGCCGCGCGCGCCGATGACGACGAGGTCTTCCAGGCGGACGCCGCCGACGCCGGGGTAGTAAAGGCCGGGCTCCACGGTCATGACGTGGCCGGAACGGAATTTCCCGGCGCCGAAGCGGGGTGGCTCATGGATTTCCAAGCCCAGGCTATGCCCGGTGCCATGGAAGAAGCCGACCCAGCGGCCGTTGCGCTTCTCGGTCGGATAGCCTTCCCGCGTGAAGAAGTCGGTGACTTCCTGGTGGAGTTTCCCGCCGTCAACGCCCGCCTTCATTTTCTTAAGGGCGTAGGCCTTTCCCTGGGCCACGGTGTCATAGAGCTTTTCCAGGGCGGCGGTGGGGCGGCCTTTCACGACGGTGCGGGTGAGGTCGCCGAAGTAGCCGCTCTCTCCACGCGGGAAGATGTCCATGATGACGGACTGGTGGGCGCGCAGGGGGCCGTGGCCGCGCTCGTGCGGGTCGCAGCCCTGGTCGCCCCCGGCCACGATGGTGTGGGCGGGCAACGCCCCGGCGCGGATGACGGCGGCGTCGATCTCTCCGCGCAGCCGCTCGGAGGTGAGGACGGCCTTGCCCCAGGTAAGGATGCTGCCTTTGCCGATGCGGCTTTGGCGCAGGACCTCGCAGCCGCGTTCCAGGCCCGCTTCGGCGGCGCGTTGTGCCTTGGTGATGGCGGCGATTTCCGCCGGGGTCTTGATTTCGCGCCCGGGGAAGAGGAAGCCCTCGACGGGCGTGACTTTGATCCGGCGCTTGCGCAGGGCGTCGGCCAGGGAGACGGGAAAGGTGCCGGGCACCTCGACGGCGGCGAAGCGGTAGCGTTTAGGCCAAGGCGGCGATGAGGGCGGCGGGGCCCCGATCCTTCGGCTTGGCCTTGGGGTCTAAGAAGTCGCCCAGGGCCAGGACTTCCTCGACCGCGGCGGAACGCCGCGCGCGGTCGATCTCCAGGGGGCTCATGACGGCGCGGCTCTTCCCGCCGACCTCGAACCAGACGAACGGGTCGCCGACGAGGAAGCGGGTGGCGTAGAGGAGGTCGGCGTCGCTCTCGCTGGAGGCGTAGATGAGCCGTGCCGTCTTCATGAATCCCAGGCTAGCGCCCCTGCGTCTCGGCCGAGTAGCGGTCGTAGATGATGCGGGAGCCGCGCTTGAAGTTCACGTAGCTGTAGATCCACTGCAGCACCACGGCGATGCGGTTGCGCAGGCCGATGAGGAACATGAGGTGGACGAGGAGCCAGGCGACCCAGGCGATGAAGCCGCTGAACTTTATCGGGCCGATGGCGGCGACGGCGTGGGAGCGGCCGATGGTGGCCATGGTGCCCTTGTCCAGATACTTGAACGCGGGACGCTCGCTCTTTCCGTGGGCGGCGGCGTTGAGGATCTTGGCCGTGTGCTTGCCCATCTGCAGGGCGGCCGGGGAGACGCCGGGGACGGGCTTACCGTTGGCGCCCTTCAGGAAGGCGACGTCGCCGATGGCGAAGACTTCCGGGTGGCCGGGGATGCTCAGGTCGCCCTCGATCTCGACGCGGCCGGCGCGGTCGATCTTCACGCCCTGTTCCGCCAATTTCTTGGTGATGGGGCTGGCGCCGACGCCGGCGCTCCAGAAGATGGTGCGGGCCTTGATGAGGCCTTTTTCCAGCTCCACTTCGCCGTCGCGGATGGCCAGGACCTTTTCGCCGCAGCGGACGGTGACGCCCAGCTCTTCCAGCTGGCGCTGGCCGCTGGCGGAGAGGTCTTCCGTGAGGTGGCCCAGGATGCGGGGCATGGCCTCGATGAGGATGATCTTGCTCTGGCGGGAGTCGATGTGGTCAAAGTCGCGCGGCAGGACCTGGCGGGCCAGCTCGGCGAAGGCGCCGGCCATTTCAACGCCGGTGGGGCCGCCGCCGATGACGACGATGGTCATGAGGGCGTCGCGCTTGGCCAGGTCGGTGGTGTTTTCCGCTTCCTCAAAGGCCATGAGGACGCGCTGGCGGATGCTGACGGCGTCGTCCAGGGTCTTGAGGCCGGGGGCGAACTGCTCCCAGGCGTCGTTGCCGAAGTAGGTGGTGCGCCCGCCCATGGCGATGACCAGATAGTCGTAGGCGAATTCCCGCTGGCGGCAGTAGACCTTCTTCTCGGAAAGGCGGATGTCGGTCACCTCGTCGAGGTAGACGGTGAGGTTCGGAACCTTGTGGAGGATGGAGCGGATCGGCTGGGCGATCTCGGGGCCGGAGAGCCCGGCGGTGGCCACCTGGTAAAGAAGGGGCTGGAAGAGGTGGTGATTGCGGCGGTCGATGACGACGATCTCGTATTCGGACGCGTCGATGCGCTTGCAGAATTCAAGACCGCCGAAACCGGCTCCCAGGACTACGATGCGTTTGCGATTGGACATGGAGCCTTCTTGTTTGCCGGGGGGGCGGCAAAAGTTCAATCCCCTAATCCAACGCGGCTTCGCGGATGGCTTTCTTCAGCTCTTCGATGCCCTCCCGCTCCTGGGCGGAGATGACGTGGACTTTCTTGCGCACTTTCTTTTTGAAGGCGGCCAGGTTTTCCGCCGCGCCGGGCAGGTCGATCTTGTTGGCGACGACGAGGAAGGGACGGTCGGCCAGGTCGGCGCGGTAGAGTTTCAGCTCCCGCCGCAGGAGGGCGAAGTCCTCCGCGGGCTCACGCCCCTCCTGGCCGGAGAGGTCGATGACGAAGAGGAGGACGGCGCACCGCTCGATGTGGCGCAGGAACTCGTGCCCCAGGCCGCGCCCCTCGTGCGCCCCCTCGATGAGGCCCGGGATGTCGGCCACGGAGACTTTGGAGAAGTCCGGGTATTCGACGACGCCGATCATGGGCTCCAGCGTGGTGAAAGGGTAGTGGCCGATCTTCGGCTGCGCCTTGGAGAGGCGGGAGAGGAGGGTCGATTTTCCCGCATTGGGATAGCCGACGAGGCCGACGTCGGCGATCGATTTCAGCTCCAGCAGGAACTGGCCGCTTTCACCCGGCCAGCCTTCTTCGTAGCGGCGGGGGACCTGGTTGATGGAGGACTTAAAGTGGCGGTTGCCGCGGCCGCCGTCGCCGCCCTGGCAGAGGACGTAGCGGCTGCCGGGTTCCAGCAGGTCGGTGACGATTTCCAGGTCAGCGCCGGGGAGCGGGACGGGAAGGAGCTTTTCCGGCGGGGGCGGGAGAGGGTCGCCGTTCTCGTCGTATTCCTCGCCCAATTCCGGGGACTCCAGGCGGCTGACGATGGTGCCGGGCGGCACTTTGAGGACGAGGTCCTTGGCGTTCTTTCCCGCCATTTGGCGGCTGGCGCCGTGCTCGCCCCGGGGGGCGAACTGGTGGGGCTTATAGCTCAGGTGAGCCAGATTGTTGAGGTGGGGATCGACTTCCAGGACGATGTTGCCCCCCTTCCCTCCGTCGCCGCCGTCCGGGCCGCCGTTGGGGCGGTGCAGCTCCCGCAGGAAGCTGACGCAGCCCCGGCCGCCTTTACCGGCGCGGGCCAAGATGCGAACGCGATCGACGAACATAAGGGATTCCTTGGTGCAAAAAAAAGCGGCGCGGAGGAATGTCCTGCCGCGCCGCCGGAGAAATCAGAGCCGGGGCTTAGGCCAGCGGCAGGACGTTGACCTTCCGCTTCGGCTTGTCGAAGGCGACGGTGCCGTCGACCAGGGCGAAGAGGGTGTGATCCCGGCCCATGCCGACGTTCTGGCCCGCGTGGACCTTCGTGCCGCGCTGGCGGATGATGATGCTGCCGGCGGTGATGGTTTCGCCGCCAAAATGCTTCACGCCCAGGCGCTTGCTGACGCTATCGCGGCCGTTGCGGGAACTACCTTGACCTTTTTTATGTGCCATTTGAGGGGTCTCCTGTGAAAATTAGACGGTGATCTTGGTCACCTTCACGCGGCTGAGCTTCTGCCGGTGGCCGACGGTGCGGTGGTAACCCTCACGGCGGCGGTATTTGTAGGCGGTGACCTTCGGGGCCTTGATCTCTTCGACCAGCTCCAGGGTGACGGAGGCGCCGGAGACGAGGGGCTTGCCGATCTTCACGTCGGAGCCGTTGGCGACCAGAAGGACGTCGCTCAGAGTGATCTTGTTGTCCTTGGCTTCAAGGAGTTCGACGTCAAGGGTTTCCCCCTCCGCGACTTTATACTGTTTTCCACCGGTGCGAATGACTGCGATCATAAAAATTTAAAGAATTCGAGCGGGTTAGCCTGCCCGATTTGCCAGGGATGGCAAGAGGAATTTACGAAAAAACCCGTCGGAAGGGGTCAAAAGTCCCAACCGAAGAGTTTGATGCCGCCGAAATCCCGATCCTGCCCCTGCGGGACCTCGGTCGGGATCAGCTCGGGCTTGGTCGGATTCGGGGTCAGGAAACGCTGGCCGATGCCGTATTGGGGCGGGGCCAAGGGGGAGATGAGGATGGGGCCCTTTTGGGAAAGCTCATACAGGACGCCGGAGGGACGGGGGGCGAAGCGGCCGTCCGGAGCGATGGGGCCTTTGCCGCCGGGGATCTGCTTGGTCATCTGGCTGTCCAGATTGTTCGGGCTGGTGAACTGGGTGGTGCCGTGGTTGTTGGCGGTCTGCGCGAGGGCCGCAGAAATCCCCAGTAACCCAAGAACGGCCAGGCAGAACAGTCTCTTCATAAGTAAAAGGTAGCCCGGGATGAAAGAGGGTCAAGGCGACGGTGGCAAGCCCCAAGGCTTAAAGGCCGCCCTGGCCCTGCTTGTAGTAGCGCCGGGTAACGGGAATGAGGACGGCGGCGGCCAGCACGAAGTAGCCGATGCTGCCGCCGATGCGAAGACGGTCTCCCCACCCGCCGTCCGAATGGATAAATCCGGGTGCGAGGAAGAAAAGCGGCATGAGCAGCCCGGGCCCCAGCAGGAACCAGGAGAAGGCGAGGAGGAGGGTGGAGGGTGGACGGGGATCGCTCATCGGGCGGGGACGGCTTCGATCACGGCGGCAACGAGCTTTTCGATGCCCGCGGCGACTTCCGAGATGCGCTCGCCAAGCATGTAGGCCGGGGTGCTGAAGACGGGATAGGTCGGGTCCTTGTGGATTTCCGCGACGGTCTTTTTGACGTGGGACGCGCCCATCTTATGAATCGCGGCGGCGGTCCCTTCGTCGGTGCCGATGGTGACTTCCACGCCGTGCTTGCCCAGCACGGCGGCAGCGATGACGGGGGAAATGCAGATGAAGCCGAGGGGCTTCTTGGCCGTGAAGGATTCATCGATCAGTTTCAGGACGGCGGGCTCCACTTCCAGGGGGCTTTCGGCCGCGTAGGCGAAGTCGCAGAGATTTTTCGCCGCGCCGAAGCCGCCAGGCAGAACGAGGGCGTCGAAATCGTCCGGTGCGGCCAAGGCTGCGTCCTTGATCTGGCCGCGCGCGATGCGGGCCGACTCGACGAGGACGTTGCGGGACTCCCCCTTGCGGGGTTTTCCGGCAAGGTGGTTGACGACCTCGGTCTGCTCGATGTTCGGCGCCAGGCAGACGGCCTGCGCGCCCGCCCGGTCGATGGCCAGGAGGGTGAGGACCGCTTCGTGGATCTCGGAGCCGTCGTAGACTCCGCAGCCGGAAAGGAGGACGCCGATGCGTTTCATGAAAAGGATCAGGCCGCCTTCTTTTCCTGGCGGCGGCGGATGAGGGGGGCTTTCTTCCCTTCGACGGCGGCCTGGTTTATGACGACTTCGGCGATGTCTTCGCGGGAAGGAATCTCGTACATGAGGTCGAGCATCAGCTTTTCCATCAGGGTGCGCAGGGCGCGCGCGCCGGTCCCTTTTTTGAGGGCTTCCCGGGCCAAGGCGCGCAGGGCGTCCTTCGTGAAGGTGAGGCCCGCGCCCTCCATTTGAAAGAGCTTGGCGTATTGCTTGGCGAGGGCGCTTTGCGGCTCGGTGAGAACGGAGACCAGCTCGTCCTCCGTCAGCTCGCCCAGGGCGGCGGTGACGGGCAGGCGGCCGACGAATTCCGGGATGAGGCCGTAGGAAACGAGGTCCTCCGGCTCGGTCTGGTGGAGGATCTGCGCGGCTTCCTCATGCGCGTGGGCGCGGGTGGAGGCGCCGAAGCCGAGGTGGCGATGCCCGGCGCGGCGGCGGACGACCTGGTCCAGGCCGACGAAGGCGCCGCCGCAGATGAAGAGGACGTTCTCCGTGTTGATCTGGATGTATTCCTGGTGCGGGTGTTTCCGGCCTCCCTGCGGGGGAACGTTGCAGACGGTCCCTTCCATGATCTTGAGGAGGGCTTGCTGGACCCCCTCCCCGGAGACGTCCCGGGTGATGGAGGCGCTGGCCCCCTTGCGGGCGATCTTGTCGATCTCGTCGATGTAGATGATGCCGGTTTCCGCCCGCTTCACGTCGTAGTCCGCCGCCTGGAGGAGGCGCAGGACGATGGTTTCCACGTCCTCTCCCACGTAGCCCGCCTCCGTCAGCGCGGTGGCGTCGGCGATGCAGAAGGGAACGTCGAGGATCTTCGCCAGGGTGCGGGCCAGGAGGGTCTTTCCGGAGCCGGTGGGGCCGATGAGCAGGATGTTGCTCTTGTCGATCTGGACGTCTTCCCCTTCCTTCCCGGGGGCGGAGGAGATCCGCTTATAGTGGTTGCGGACGGCGACGGAGAGGACTTTCTTGGCGTGCGCCTGGCCGACGACGTGGGCGTCGAGCGCGGCGCGGATTTCCGCCGGCTTGGGGACCTGGACGGCGCGGGCGGGACGGCCCTCCGCGCGCAGTTCCTTGTCGAGGGTCTCCTTGCAGGTGACGATGCAGCTGTCGCAGATATGGACTCCGGGGCCGGAGAAAAGCTTGCGAACCTCCGCATGGCTCCGTCCGCAGAGGGAGCACATGGTGAGGTTCGTCGGCCGAGCCATATCTTAGGGGACGCGCGCTATTTCTTCTCGTCCTTCTTCTCGTCCTTGACGTCCTTGCGGGTTTTTACGACCTCGTCGATCAGGCCGTAGGCCTTGGCGTCGTCCGCGGACATGAAGAAGTCGCGGTCGGTGTCCTTTTCCAGGCGCTCGAAGGGCTGGCCGGTGTGATGGGCCAGGATCTCGTTGAGGGTCCGCTTGGTGCGGAGGATTTCCTTCGCCTGGATGCTGATGTCGGAAGCCTGGCCCTGCGCGCCGCCTAGGGGCTGGTGGATCATGATGCGGGCGTTGGGGAGGGCGTAGCGCTTCCCCTTGGTGCCCGCCGCGAGGAGGACCGCCCCCATGCTGGCCGCCTGGCCGATGCAGTAGGTGGCCACGTCGCAGCTCATGAACTGCATGGTGTCGTAGATGGCCAGGCCCGCGGTGACGTAGCCGCCGGGGGAGTGGACGTAGACGTTGATGTCCTTCTTCGGATCCTGCATCTGCAGGAACAGAAGCTGGGCGATGATGACGTTGGCGACGTTGTCGTCGATCGGCGTGCCGATGAAGATGATCCGGTCTTTCAGGAGCCGGGAGTAGATGTCGTAGCCCTGCTCGCCGCGGCCGGTCTGCTCCACGACCATGGGCACGACCGCGCTCCGGGAGGAGGACTTGGTAATCAGATTCATTGAGCTTCTACCTTTGCCTGCTCCAACACAAAGTCGATCACTTTTTGCGAGAGGATGCGGCGTTCCACCTGGCTGATGGCGCCGTTCTCCACCATGCGCTTGGCCAGCTTCTCCACGGGCGTCTGCTGCTGCATGGCCAGATACTGGAGATACTGGCTCAGCTCGGCCTCGGTGACTTCGATCTTCTCCTCTTCCGCGATGCGGCGGAGGATGAAGTTGAGCTTCACCAGGTCTTTGGCGCTGCGGGTGGCGTTCTCGAAAATCTCGTTCTTCTTCTCTTCCAGGATTTCCTGGGAGACGCCGCGGGCCTGGTTTTCCGCCACGATGTCGTAAACGACGTCGCGGGTCTCTTCCTGGACCACGGATTCCGGCAGCTCGAACTCGACGGAGGCGGCGAGCTTCTCCGCCAGCTCACGCTTCTGGGCGGACTTGGCGGTGCGCTCCTTTTCCTTCTTCACGGACTCGCGGATGTTCGCGG